>JAFTEG010000241.1 GCA_017453765.1 Selenomonadaceae bacterium | reverse complement strand
ATCTTTCACGACGATAAATTCACAAGGATATTTTGAGTGACCCGACGGAGCTAAAAGCGCGGCACTCAAAATTTTTTTAATATCTTCGTCAGAAATTTTTTCTTCGGTGTACTTGCGAACACTCCTGCGCGTCATCATAATTTCAAGCAATTCATACAAAATTAAAACCTCATTTCAAGGAAAATAAGTTACGCCGGATTTTGGCGATTCATAAACCGTGACGCCTTTTAATTTCGTCGTTCCGCTAAAAATTTCAGCCGTCGAAAGTCTGTCAAAAATTTCCTTCGCAATAATTTCAGCGGTAGGATTTTTATCGGCAAAAATTTCCAGCTCATTCAAATATTGGTGGTCAAATTCGTCCAAAACTTTATTCAGCGCGTCTTTCAAAACTTTGAAATCAATCAAAATTCCCAACTCGTTCAGCGTATCGCCTTGCACAATCGCTTCGACAATCCAATTATGCCCGTGCAACCTTACGCATTTGCCGGGATAATTTTCAATGCGATGCGCCGCCTCAAATTCAGATTTTACCGTAAGTTCAAACATTTTTTCTACCCAATTAAATTACAGCCGCATTTGAAAAATTAAATTCATCATTGCGCGAAAAATTTTTGTGCCGCGCCTTAATGCACTTGATAACTTTTCCGGGAATTTTTAAATCTTCTTGTGAAAAAATCCCGTTGTCATTATCTGCAGGATACCGACCCGGCATATCAACCGTAAATTTTTCGCCTTTAAAGCTAAACTCTATGGTACGAATATCACGCCTCAAAATTTCGCCTGTTTCAGGATGAATCATTGTATTTTTTCCAAATTGTACACCTTCAAACTATTTTTAAAGTTTGTTGGTTATAAAGTTTGTATATCTTTTTTAGAGACGAAGTGATAAAAATTTTCCGGCTCCTAATCCCTAGTCCCTAATCCCTAAAATCTAGCCCCTAAAATCTAGCCCCTAAACTTATTCCGCGACTTCGATAAATCCAAATTTATCTTCAACTTCGCCGATGTGAATACCTTCGATATAATCGTACATTTTCTGCGTGAACTCGCCGACCTTGCCGCCGTTGATGACGTATTCTTTGCCCTTGTATTCGAGGACGCCGACCGGCGAAATAACCGCCGCCGTGCCAGAGCCAAAAACTTCCTCAAGCGTGCCGTTTTCGTGCGCGGCAATAACTTCGTCGATTGAAATTTTGCGCTCAACAACGGGATAGCCCCATTCCGCCGCAATCTGATTCACCGTGCGCCGCGTGATACCGTCAAGAATCGAAGTCTGGATTTTCGGCGACGGAGAAACAATTTCGCCGTTAATCTTGAAGAGAATATTCATCGAGCCGACTTCTTCAATGTACTTGCGCTCGACGCCGTCCAGCCACAAAACCTGGTCGTAGCCCTTATCGTGCGCAACCAGGCCCGCGTGCAAACTCGCCGCGTAATTTGCAGGAGTTTTCGCCGCGCCTAAGCCGCCACGCACCGCGCGAACGTATTTATCTTCGACCATAATTTTTACCGGAGCGAAACCGTGCGCATAATACGCAGCAACCGGCGACAAAATTATCATAAATTTATATTTCTTGCTGACGCGCACGCCCAAATATTCGTCTGTCGCGAAAATAAACGGGCGAATGTACAGGCTCTGCCCTTTTTCGGTCGGTATCCAGTCGCGCTCGGTGTAGATTAATTTTTTCAAGCCCGCCAGCATAATGTCGAACGGAACTTCCGGAATGTCAAGAATTTTCGCCGAAACGTTGACGCGCTGCATATGAGTCGTTGCGCGGAAAATTACCGGTTTATCGCCGTGCTTGTAAGCTTTCAAGCCGTCAAAAATCGCCTGCCCGTAATGCAGCGTT
>JAFTEG010000240.1 GCA_017453765.1 Selenomonadaceae bacterium | reverse complement strand
GGATCGATGGATCGATGGTTTTCTATCGATCTAGTCACTATCGATCTATCGATCTAGCCACTATCGATCGATGGATCAATGGATCGATGGATCGATGGTTTTCTATCAATCTAGCCACTATCGATCTATCGATCTAGCCACTATCGATCGATGGATCAATGGATCGATGGATCGATGGTTTTCTATCGATCCAACCACTATCGATCGATGGATCAATGGATCGATGGATCGATGGTTTTCTATCGATCCAACCACTATCAATCTAGCCACTATCGATCTATCGATCTAGCCACTATCGATCTAGCTAACCTGCCATATGTGCAGGCGCTTTTTTTTTGTGAAAAATTACATACCTGCGTTGACTTCAAAAATTATTTTCTATAAAATCCAACCATACCGCTATGTAAAGGAGGGCAGTATTTTTATAATTTGGTAAAAAATTTTGGAGGTTAAAAATTCTACGAAAGGGGAAAGCTGTACAAAGACAGCGGGTGTAAAATTGGGTAATTTGAGTATTCGTCAAAAGTTAAATTTTATTTTTGGACTTTTAATCTTAGTTTTTGTCGGCGTCAGTGCTTATTCCGCCTACGCACTGAATACCATTAACGATGGCGCGATGAGAATTGCCACGACGCATTTGCGCAGTGTATTGGCGGCGACCGATAACGGCAAGGCAATGGAGCAGTACCGGCAACTTGAATATTCCATTGTCACGGCGCCGAATCTTACCAGCCGTTCATACGCCGAGAAGAAAGCGTTTAAACTGGGGGATCAGATTGACATAACTTTCGACGTGCTGGAAAGAAGTATGGAAGGCAACGTCGACCCGAATTTTGAAAAGTTGCGTCGCGAATGGAAATCCTACCGTGAACAGTTCAAAAAAATTACGTACATGGCGAACAACAATCAGAAGGCGCAGGCAAGTCAAGTGCTTGAAAGTTCCCTTGAACAGTTTGAAGAAATGGACGACACGCTTGTTAAGGTAATCGACGCGCGAAAAGATATTATAAACGAAGAAACGCGCATTGCCACGCAGGAGTATAACACGACCAAAACCTTGCTGATAATTTCAGTAATTGCCGTAATCGTAATTTCCGGCTTTATGGCGCTGTATCTCAGCCGCTCAATCAACACGTCAATCGAATACTTGATGAACATTGCCGGCGAAATTGCAAAGGGCAATTTGAAAGTTGACGTGACGCCGAAAACCAATGACGAGTTCGGACATTTGACACGCGCCTTTGCCGATACCGTCAAGCAGTTGAAAAATTTAATAAGCAACATTACCGAGACGGCGGAAAATCTTGTAAACTTTTCCGAAGAGCTTACGGCTAACGCGGATCAATCGGCGTTGGCAACTCAACAGGTTGCAAATTCCATAAGCAACGTTGCCGCGAATATGAATCAGCAGGGCGACCAGGTTAAAATTTCTGTCGACGGCATTAGAAGTATGTCGGACAGTATGTCGAATTTTGAAAAGTTGTCCGAGTCTTCGTCAACGGCGGCGCATAACGTTGAGGACATTGCTGAAAACGGCAGGCAGGCAGTTTCCGGCGCAGTAAAGCAAATGGACGCTATCGCCATGTCGGTTACGGAATCTGCGGACGTTATTCGCAAGTTGGCGGAGCGTTCAACCGAAATCAGTCAAATTTCCGATACCATTGGCGAAATTGCCGAGCAGACGAATTTGCTTGCACTTAACGCGGCGATTGAGGCGGCAAGAGCGGGTGAACACGGCAGAGGTTTTGCCGTTGTATCTGATGAGGTTAGAAAGCTTGCGGAAGGTTGCGGCACTGCGGCGGCGAAAATTGCAGAGTTAATCGCAATGATTCAGCAGGAAACAGTTTCCGCCGTTGAAAGAATGGAGCAGGGTACAAACGACGTTAAAAACGGTCAAGCGGTTGTTGACGAGGCGGGTACGTCTTTCCGCACGATAGCCGACGCGGTAGGCGGTCTTACCACCAATGCCGAAAATATTTTGAAGGCGGCGCGTGTATCGTCCGAAAAGGCGAATGACTTGGTTGACGTTATGAACGCTTTGAATAAGACGAGCAATGACGTTTCACAAGAGGCGGAATCTGTTTCTGCGGCGACCGAGCAACTTTCCGCGTCAATGGACGAAATTGCCTCAGCCAGTAAGAGTATGTCCGAAATGGCGCAAAAACTTAAAGAGACTACCACGAAATTTAAGCTGTAAGAGAGGTGCGGACTGATGAAATTTCTTGCGAAAATTTTTCTTGTAGTATTTGCGACTCTCTTAATCACGGGTTGCGGACAAGCTGACAATCAGCAAAGACAGGTGGCGTTACTCTTTCCAAACCCCAACGCAGGCGGCATTTGGAAACAGGTAGGCGCGACTTGTGAAATTTTAATGCGTGAGGCAGGTTATGACGCGACGGCGCAGTTTTGCACGGACGCCAATGATCAAATCGCGCAGTTAAAAGAGTGGGTAGCAAAAAAACCTGCCGCGATTGTAATTGCCGCGCAGGATACCGGCGTACTCGGTGAAGTGTTGGCGGACGCTAAGGCGGCGGGAATACCCGTAATAGCTTACGACAGATTGATTATGCACACGGACGCCGTAAATTATTATGCGTCATTTGAAAATAATTCTGTCGGCGAATTTCAAGCGCGATACGTCGAAGAAAAGCTTAACTTAAAATCCGGTGCCGGTCCCTTTAACATTGAATTTATTGCCGGTGCGCCGGAAGATACCAACGCGCCGCTTTTCATAAACGGTGCCATTGACTATTTAAAGCCGTACATTGACAAGGGGCAGTTGGTAGTTCAATCGGGACAAATTGCTTTTAAAGATGTTGCGACTGAAGGTTGGAAAAAGGAAAATGCCCAGCGTCGTATGGAAGAAATTTTAAGAAAGTATTACGGCGACGGTAAGTCTTTGAACGTTGTCATAGCGTCGAATGATGATCTTGCAGAAGGTTTGATTAATGCTGAAGAGGCGGTAGGTTACAGCGGCGCAAAGACGATTGTCACGGGGCAGGACGCGGGCGAAAACGGCGTTGCCAATATAAAAGCCGGCAAGCAGACCATGACGATTTACAAGAACCCTGCCGACTTGTGCGCGAAAATTGTTCGTATGGTTAAAGCCGTCGTTGAAGGCAGTCAACCCGCCATTAATGACGTGACAAATATTAAAAATGATATGGTGACAATTCCCAGTTATCTTTGCATTCCGATGATTGTTGACATTGAAAATATCGACGTGGTGAAGAATTAGTGAGGAGTGAGGAGTTAAGAGTAGTTTTACTAATTCCTAGCCCCTAAAACCTCTTGCTCGTCTTTGGCGTTGCAACTCAAGTTCACGTAAACGCCGCGCCTCAAGTTCACGCCCTTTCGCCTTATCCATTTTGTAAACATACGCCATAACTTCCGCGATAGCCTTGTAAAGTTCCGGCGGTATTTCGCGGTCAATGTCCAACGCCATAAGCATATTTACCAGCGTCTTGTTTTGATAAACGGGGACGCTGTTTTTTTGCGCCGTCTCCAAAATATGTTCGGCGGTATGTCCTTTACCCTTCGCTATAACGCGCGGCGCCGTGTCTTTTTGTGCGTCGTACTTAAGCGCTACTGCCTGCTTATCGGCAATGTTTTCGGCGTCCTGCTGTACGTTTTCTGTTTCGTCCATGTTACATTCTCCAACTAAAATTTACTCCATAGCTTGATAAAATTTATTCGTAGCTTTTAAATTTACTCCGTAGCTTTCACGGTTCCCGCGCAGACTTCAAAAATTTTTCCGAAGTCACGCGCAGGGAAATATTTTTTTTCTGTCGCGGTTATCAGCGTTTGAATTTCTTTGCGCTTTAAAAAGATTAAAAGTTGTTCCCGGCGTTCGGCGTCCAATTCGCTCATAACGTCATCAAGCAACAGTACTGGGTATTCGCCGGTTTCGTGCTTTAAAAATTCCAGCTCCGACAATTTCAGTGACAGTGCGGCGGTACGAAGTTGACCTTGTGAACCGTAGAGCTTTAACTCTCTGCCGTTTATAAAAAATTTCAAGTCGTCGAGGTGCGGTCCCCACGTCGTCACGCCGCGTTCAATGTCCTGCGCGGAAATTTCAAAAATCTTTTTTTCGTACCACGCGCAGAGTTTTTTTGTGAAATCTTCCGAGTAAAAATTTTCACGCGAAACGTCAAAATCCTTTTCTTTAAAATCGTACGTGACGAAAAATTTTTCATTCTGCGCGGAAATATTTTCACAGGCAACTTTTGAAAAATCATTCAGCGTATCGACGGCAATCAAACGTTCACGCGTAATCTGCGCGGCGTACTTGGCAAGTTGCAAATTCCACGTATCAAGGCTGTCACGCCTTGCAAAGCCTTCACGAATTTTTTTCAGCAGGTTATTTCTCTGCGCAATGATTTTGTTGTACAGCGAAAGATTTTCATAATAAATCGGTGACGCTTGCGAAATTTCGGCGTCCAAAAACTTCCGGCGTTCGGCAGGTGCGCCTTTGAACATAAATAAATCTTCCGGCGAAAATAAAACTGAATTTAAACGCCCGATAAAGCCTTTGACACGTACGGGGTCGCCGTTTACGAAGAGTCTGCGGCTTTTTGTTTCGGCAGAAATTTCAACGCCTACATCTTGCGAAACGCCCGCCTTGTCGAAAAAAATTTTAATCAGCGCCGCGCAGTTATCCCACGTGATTAAGTCCGTGACCTTCGCGGCACGATAACGCAACACCGACGCAAAGTAGATTGATTCAAGGATATTGGTTTTGCCCTGCGCGTTTTTGCCGAGAAAAATATTTATGCCGCCGCTTAGGTTTAAATCTAAATTTGCTAAGTTGCGGAAGTTTGATAATAAAATTTTTCGTATTTGCATAATTAGCTTAGAGCTTAGAGCTTGGAGCTTAGAGAGTACTCTTCACTCCTCACTCTTCACTCCTAACTAAAGGTATTTTCAGCGTAAATGTCGTGCCTGCGCCGATCTTGCTTTCAACGTCAATTTTAATGTCGTGATTATCGGCAATCATCTTCGCAATGGAAAGCCCAATACCGAAACCGTCCGCACGCCCGCCGTTTTCAAGACGAACGCCGCGTTCAAAAATTTTGTCGAGATTTTCAGGCGCCATACCTACGCCGGAATCAGCAATTTGTACCAGCGCAAAATTATTTTCTACGCGGGACGAAAGAGTAACACTTCCGCCTTTCGCCGTGTACTTTTTCGCGTTGTCCAAAAATATTCTAAGCATTTGCACGATAGTCAATTCATCGGCGTAAATCTGCGCGGAATCGTTTTGCGCCAAAGTCAGCACGTGATTTTTGTCAAGCGTCTTCATACGGCTGAAAACTTTTTCCACAATGTCACTAAGACTTATAACCGCCTTGTCGAACTTCAAAGTATTTTGTTCACTGCGTGCAAGGAAGCGCAAATTTTCAAGCAGGTTTTTAATATTCTGCGTCTCGTCACGAATTACCTCGATACTTTCATCACGCAACGCCTTATTTTCTGCGTTTTGCCCGTACTTCTCCAAAATGTCAATGTAGCCGTCAATCACGGTTAAAGGCGTCTTAAGTTCGTGCGAAACGTCCGAAACAAATTTTTTCTGCTTTGAAAGATCGTCCTGCATGTCCGCCAAAAAATTTTGCATGCCGGCAAATTCTTCATGAATGGTAGAGAAGTCGCCTTGAATTTTGTCAAGCATCATGTTGAAAGTTTCTGCCAGCTCTTTCAATTCGTCATTGGCAGAAGTCAAAGGTATTCGCTCTTTAATATGTTGACTGTCTTGCGAAGAGGCAATTTTCTTCGCCAATTCCGTCATATCTTTAATCGGCTTTAAAATTTTTTTGCTTACGATATTTCCCGCGAAAATCGCAAAGGCAACACTGAAAATGTCAATGAAAATCATAAAGTTAATTAAATCTTCAAATACATCGGCAACGGAAGTAATCGTGCGGAAAAAATACAGCGTGAAAGTTTTGCCGTCCTTCGCCGTGTACTTAATTTCTGCGCGGTAGACAAGTGCATTTACCATTCGTGCAATGTCAAAGTTATCGTTATTGAAAAAGGGCGGGTCGCTCAAAAGATACGTTTCAAATTTTTCATTGGAAGGATAAGTTTTCGAGTTAGTGTCAACCAGTAAATTTCTACGTTCATCAAAAATTCTCAACACGACGCCGGAGACCATCATTTCATTGAAATTTACAGACGTCGGCTCTTGCAACACGTTTGGATTTTCATTCAAAAAAGTTTCAACCCTGTTAATGCTGTACTTAATCGTAGCTTGCACGGGGTGGTAGAGCGCGTAGGACACTGTGAACCATATGACAACATTTAAAATTATAATCAGCGTTATAAAAAATACGGTACAAAGACCGTGAATTTTGGCAGAAATGCCGAGATTGTCGTACCAATCGAGAATTTTTTTTAACATAGATTTTTAACTTTCGCTTTCTAAAATTTAGGGAAGAGGGAGTAGGGAAAAGGGAGTAGAGTTTAGTTTAACCCCTAACCCCTAATTACGCATTACGCATTACAAGGTAGTCTGCGGCAATTTTAGCCGTCTTTGCAACGTCCTGCGTAAAACTGTGATCAAAGCCGGGCAAAAGTTCCAGCTGACTTTGCGGGTAAATGTGCTGATAGTGCAGGCTGTAAGTGTAAGGTACAACTACGTCGCCGGTGCCGTGAATCATAAGCGCGGGACCTTGATATTTTTCCGCCGTCTCATAAATCGGCAAAGTCTGCGCGGTTAAAATGTAGTTGCGTCCGAGTTTAAGTCCGCCGAAAATTTCAACGTACTGCGGCGGGTTCATGCTGTCATATTTGAAATCAAAGAGTTGACCTCTAATCGCATCGTCGCGCAGTACTGCCGCAGGCGCCATTAACGCAATGCATTTAACCTTCTTTGTGCCGAGTTCACCGGCAAGCATACTTGTCACAACGCCGCCTTGCGAATGTCCCGCGATTGAAATGCTTGTCACGTTCGGCAACTTGCTGACGTAGTTGTAAACTTTTTTGGCGTCCTCAATTTCATTTAAAACCGTCATGTCTGAAAAGTCGCCGTCACTTTCGCCGTGACCGTTGAAGTCAAAACGTATCGACGCTATACCGGCTTTTTCCAAGTCATCAGCCAGCGCCGTGAGCAACGGTTCATTTTTGTTGCCGGTGAAGCCGTGCAGAATCATTACAAGCGGGTAAGATTTTTTATCGTCCGGCGTTTGAATTACGGCAGAAAGTTTTCCGTGATCCCCGTCAATTTGCAAAGATTGACTTTTTGCGTCCGCAGTTAAAGGTAAGCTGAATAAAATTGTAAGCAATACAGTTAAAAAAATTTTAAACACGTTAATCACTCCTTAAGAAATTTTATGAAATGGTAACATTGACTAAAAATTTTTGCAACAAAAAAAAATCGCCGTGAGGCTTAGGCGATTGAACTGTACTAAACTATATCAAGCGATTTATTTTTATGGAGTTGCAGAGCTTAAGTCAGCAAGCGTGTATCATAGCCGTTAAGAAAGACCACGTTCGGATTTATGCCTATTGCCTGCATTTGAGCTTTCAAAATACGGCAGACATTTTCATTTGCGCGCTGTAAAATTCCTTCGCCTATCAGACGATTTTTTTCGCGTTCAAGTCTATCATTAACCAACGCGTTTTGATGTTCGAGAGTGATTTTGTCGGCAAATACGCCGCTTTCATTGGAAATTATATTGTAGCTGTCGGGTTTGGGGTAAATGTGCAGTACGGTGCATTGCGGCAGTAAAATGGTGGCGTTGTTGCCGTTAATGCTTTGTTCCGGCACTCTTGCGCGTGTCAAGTCACAACCGCAGACTATGACGCCGCTGTAGGTCATATGAAATTTCACGCCGGTGAAGGGAAGTTTAAAGCCGAATTTTTCTTTAGCATCTTCATAAATAATTTCGGCGGTAAAATCCTCACGTACCGTAGCAAGCTGGGCGATATCTCGAATTTTTGAAGAAATAATGGTATGAATTTTCGACACGTCCTGTTGACTTTCCAAAGTCTCTTCCAAGTCGCTTTGCCTGCGCTTAAGGTGAACAATGTAGTAAATGCCGCCGCCTGCAAGCAACGTCACGAAAAGGAGCATTGCCATTATCGCGCCAAATGCATCTGCCATGAAAATCCCCTCCCTAAAAAAATCGGCGTACAAATATTTTTGTAAATGTACGCCGTGCAGTAAATTTTTTCTGCTTTAAAATTACTTGCCGCTGTTCAAACGCGGTACAGAATTTTGATTGTTATTATTCTCCGAAAATTTTTTGATACCGTAGCCAATCACACCTGCCGCTATGATACCGCCGGCAACTTTTGCAATGTTATCGGAATCGTTCATTCTGACCATAGCGCGGTTATCAGAATCATTCATAAGGACGTTGCAAAAACCGCCAATCACGTCTCCCAAGAGACTCAACATAAAAATCCCCTCCGTCAAATTGTTACGCATTGAATTTAGCTTTCAAATTTTCTACCATTTTTACATAAAGCTTTTTGCACGCAGTGTAGTCACGTGACTCAATATAGCTGAGGCATTTTGAAAGGTAGTTGTCCCAAATTTCGTTGTAAATAATTTTTGCATTCGGCAGTGAATTTATTTTCGCCACGATACCGGGAGCAGTTTTGTAATATTCATCAATCAGTTTTTGACCGTCGGACTGCAATTTTAGCCAGCCGTCGCGGAACTTGCGAAACGCCGTAAGTTCATAGCAGTCATCCGGCTTGCCGAAGTTGTCACACACTGCCGTTGTGATAAAGCAATTTTGATTTTGTTGATTCCTTTCATCTTCATTTACTTGCTGAAGTATTTTTTGTGCCGCGTCTCTGGTGGAATAATTATTACTTCTACATGCAACTTGCAATAGCTGTTTCAATCGCGGAAAATCTCTGCTGCCTTGATTCAACATACAAACCGCCAATCCCAAAGAAGATTCTGTATTAGAGGGATTCCGGCTTACGGCAAATTCAAAGTAAGGTTCAGCGGCTTCCACATTATCTAAGGAAAGATACATATTTCCTAATCCTTCAGCGGATAATTCATTTCCGTTAATGTCTATGTCTCTGCGTAAAAGGTTTTCGGCAATATCGTACTCCTTGTCTTGAAAAGCCATCATCCCCATAAAGTAAAGGCACATGGAATTATTCACCGCGATGCCTTGCTTTCCCCAATACATTGATTTCTGATAATCGCCTTTTGTGTGATACATCATCATTAAATACTGAATAGCCTCTATATCACCGTTTTCAGCAGCTCTTACCGCTCCGGATTCTTTCTGTTCAAAAGCTTTTAACTCTGCCAATATATTTTGTTGCTCTTGCCGGCGTTGAGCTTTTTGAATATTATCTTGAGCTATATTAAGCCCTTCTTGAATACCGTCAAGCACACCTATCGCCAATGTTTTTCCGATATCTCCCATTAAGCCCATAAACAACCCCTCCACTTGCAGTTTAAAAATCCTTGTAAAAATTAACTGCGCTAAGCATAGCACAAACATTTTAAAAAGTGTTGTTCCGGCGGGACAATTTTCAAAAAAATTTTTCCGCGCAGATTTTTCATTTTGACTAAAAATTTCAGGCATTTTTAATTTTTTCTGCTATAATAGCGCCGTCGAAGTAGAAAGGAGTTTTCTATAAAAATTTTTAGCTGGTGATGTATTATGAGTGAGAAATCGGCGCTGGAAAATATGGCGAAGCGTAGGCAGGTAGCCGCAAGCAGGACGAGCAGAACTTTGGTATCATTTTTGTTTTGTCTTTTTATCTGCGCGGCGTCCTTAGGCGTGTACGCGGGTTTTCGTTTTACAAGCGATGACGCGTTACAAAATTTTTCGGCGCGAGAAAAATCGCGGGGAGAAACAATTTTACCGACATTGAAAAGTGATATGACGCTGATACTTATGGGCGTTGACGAAAGGAAAGACGATGTCGGCAGGTCTGATACATTAATGTTTTTAAATTTTTCCGGCGATGAAGTGTCCTTGCTGTCAATTCCCCGTGACACGCGGGTATACGTCGAGCGGCAGGGCTATCAAAAAATAAATGCGGCGTATGCTTACGGCGGCGAAAAGTTGACGCGGCAGACGGTTGAAGAATTTTTAGGCGTTGACGTCGACCGCTACATAAAAATCGACACGCATGCATTTCCGAAAGTCATTGACGAAATGGGCGGCATTGACATTTACGTTGAACGCGATATGCACTACGAAGATCCGTGGGACGATGACGGCGGGCTTGTAATTGACTTGCGGCAGGGACTTCAGCACTTGGACGGCAACGAGGCCATTCAATTCGTACGTTTTCGTGACTGGGAAGGTGACGCCGGACGTGTTCGCAGGCAGCAGGCTTTTATGCGCGCGCTTGCCGAAAAGGTTACCGACCCCGCAATTATTTTGAAGTTGCCGCAAATACTGCGCGTTGCATTTGACGCCGTTGACACTGATTTAACAATGACTGAAATGCTGTCTCTTGCCGGTACGCTGAAGTCTGCCGAATCTGAAGGCAACCTTAAAACCGGCGTTGTACCCGGTTATATGCAGTACATTGACGAAGTAAGTTACCTTGTGCCGGACGCCGAAAGACTCGGTGAAGTTTTGCGCGACAATCTGAAAATAGACGTGAGTAAAAGCCACTTCGACAATCTTGCGTTGGAATATGACAGAGGTGCGCCTGCAGATTTTTAT
>JAFTEG010000239.1 GCA_017453765.1 Selenomonadaceae bacterium | reverse complement strand
ATCCACATCAACTGATCGTTTTGTGCCAAAATTTTGAAGACATCGGCAAAACCGGTTTCCTCTTTGTTTTCGCGCAGTTCAGAATCCTGCTCCTTAGTACCGATAGCAAGAATGACGGCACCGAGAACAGAAATAGCGCCGCCGATACATGCAAATGCGAACCAACCGCGCGGATCTCCCGCGCCGCCGTTTTGGTTAATCGAGAAAAATAATACCAACGGCATAACTACGATTGTCACAAGCTGACCGCCGAAAACCGAACCGATACGCGCATAAGTCGCAGTAATTTCACGTTCGCGGCTGTCAAAACTAAGCGCAGGAATCATTGACCAAATTGCCACGTCTTTGCCGGAATAAAAAATATCCATTATGAGATACAGAACCGTGAAGCCAATTAAATAAGTCATCGGATTAGTCATTGCCATACCGCCAAAGTCCGTGAACAAAATTGCAAGAGTTACAGCACCGACAACGCCGCCGACTAAAACCCAAGGCTTGAATTTGCCCCAGCGCGTCTTCGTCTTGTCAATCATATTGCCGATAAAAGGATCTATAAAAAGTTCAGCGACACGTAAAACTAAGATAACCGTCGTAATGACGCCAATCATATAAGCATCGTTAGCCTTGCCTTCAACGTCCGGCGAATTGAAAAGGTTACTTGTTACGAAAAACATGAAGTAGCCGCCGAGCATGGCATAAAAAATATCGTGACCGAATGTACCGCAGGCATACGCGATACGCTGGAGAACCTTGCTATTCATCAGTTAAAGCCCCCTCTACTTTTTGACTGATTCAATGTAGGCAATAATACCGTCCGCAATTTTTTCAAGCGGCGTGTGACTTGTGTTTACTACCAAATCGTAATTGGACGCGTCGCCCCACGTCTGATCCGTGTAGTATTCGTAGTAGCGGGCGCGTTTTTTATTTTCTTCGTCCATTTCTTTCAGCGTCTTGCCGTCATAAACAGTCAAGCCGCGTTTGTCGCGGAAGTCATCGTCCGCCGTCACGAAGATTGAAAATTTGTTTTCACTTTCGCGCAAAACATAGTCCGCGCAACGTCCCAATATGACGCAGGATTTTTTTTCGGCAAGCCTTTTAATGACGGTTGATTCTGCCATAAAAATGTTTCGTCCGTATTGACCGGAATCGAGCTTGACGCCGAAAGAGTGAAAAGGCAGAAACGTCATGTCCATAGGCGGCACGGTGCTTGCCAATTCGTACAAATCATCGTCCGGCAAATCGTTTATAAAAAGTTTCGCCGCCGCAATGTGTACCAGTTGCCTGTCGTAAAGTTTTACGTCCAACTTTTTGGCAAGAATCCCCGCAAGTTCACGCCCGCCGCAACCGTAGCGCCGACTTACCGTCACCACCAAATTATTTTTTTCCATAAAAAAACCTCCCCTAAAATTTTAAAACATTGTAACTTTTTTGATTGTAAATTTGTTTTATGTTGCAGTAAAAATATTCTGAATTATGCAAGGAATTTCCTACATAAAAAAGAATATACTAATTTAAAATTTTTAATATGTTTTGGGAGATAAGCAAATGGAAAATATGCGCTCTGTTTATATGCCTTCTTTCAACGAAGACGAATTTTGTTTGGTGACATTCGGTCACTCGGTCACTTATCCCGGACATACTTACGGACCCGCTACACGTTCTTACTACTTGATACATTACATTCTTTCCGGCAAGGGAACTTTTAAAGCCAATCAGCGCACTTACAAGTTGCATGCTGGTCAAGGTTTTTTGATTGAGCCGAACAATCAGACCGTTTATTCCAGCGACATTGACGACCCTTGGACGTACATTTGGGTAGCCGTAGGTGGCAGGCAGGCTAAAAGGCTTGTCGACTCTCTCGGCTTATCGCAGGACAATCCAATTTTTTCCTGCAGTTTAGAAAACGGTCAAAAGCTTGAAGAGTGCGTCACCGAAATGCTTGAGAATAATAATTTTTCACTTGCCGATATTTATTACCGCTGGGGACTGCTTTTTAAATTCGTTTCGGTAATTGCTACCGCGCAGAAAGAATTTATGCCGAAAAGCGACGTCAACGACTATGTATCGCATATGATGAATTATATACACACGCATATTGAAGAGCCGATAACCGTGCCGGACGTTGCCGACTACGTGAATTTAACGCGCTGTTATGCCACGACGATTTTCACAAAGTATACCGGAATGTCGCCTAAAGATTATATTCAAAACTGCCGACTGACTAAGGCGCGGCATATGCTTGAATCTTCCTCTCTTACCATAGCCGGTATTGCGTATTCGTGCGGCTTTAAGCAGAGCGAATCTTTTATCAAAGCTTTTAGAAAAAGGTACGACATAAGTCCGGGCGAATATCGCAAAAAATTTTTTAAGCGCGGGCGTCAAGTTACCGGCGTCAGCGGCTAAATTTTTTTGTGTGTAAAATTAATTATGAGGTAAAGTTAATGACAAGGTGTATTCAAGCGAATTACATAAAAAATTTTCAGTGCGACGGAAAACTTTGCGGGTGCAGGTGTTGCCGCGATTGGCGAATCGTGCTGGACGATGACGCGCATAAAAAATTTTATGAATTGGACGAGACGTCACGTTTAGAAATTTTTAAAAATGTCGAATGGATGCGCGACCCTACCGAAGGCGTAGAGGTTATGACGCTGAAAATGCGTGACGACGGCGTTTGTACATTTCTTGACGCCGACGGGCTTTGCAGTATACAAAAAAAGCACGGGGAAGATTTTTTGACGGCGATTTGTCAAAGTTTCCCCCGTGTTACCTACAAGCTTGCTGATGATATTTTTGAACAGTCCATGACTTTAACCTGTCCCGTTGCCGCGCAGATGATTTTACTTGCCGACGAGCCGATAACTTTTTCAGAAGTTCAATCAGTCACGGCGCGCGCGGTTATCGGTTTTAAAAATCGCCTGAGTAACGTCGAAGATTTTATTTCAATGCAACGTGACGCGATAAAAATTTTGCAGGACAGAAATCTTACGCTGAATCGGCGCTTGAAAAATTTGTACAGTTTATTCGGCGGTGAAATTTTATCGGACGCTGATTTCAACTTAGAAAAGCATTCGCTGACTTTGGTTGACATTTTCAATAAAACCTACGGCGCGAATCTTGACGCCGGAAAAAAAGAAAATCTGCGCGAAAGTTACGTTTTCGGCAGAGAAAAAATTTTGAATCAAGTGCGCGAAAGATTTTCCGGCATACTTGAAAATTACCTTGTCAATGAATTTTTTATGCGCTGTTATCCCTACGCATTCAGCGGCGGAGAGTTGATTAACTGCAGAATTTT
>JAFTEG010000238.1 GCA_017453765.1 Selenomonadaceae bacterium | reverse complement strand
TGGAAGAGCAAATTCAAAATGCGCAGTACAAAAATTCGCGGCTTGAAAATTCTTTGTCACAGTCGGAGCGCAGTTCAAAGGATTTACAAAGTAAATTGGCGGAGTGGCAAAAAACTTTCTCGCGCGAACAGCAACACGCTAAATCCTTGCAACATGAACTTGATGCCGTGCAACATGACCTTGACGCCGTGCAACAGGAACTTGACGCCGCCAATTTAAAAATTTCCGAATTGGAAGAGCAACTTCAACAAAGATTTTCGCGCGGCTGGCAACTCTTTCAAAAATATCAATCGCTCGGCGCACATTCCCGCCAACTTCTTCAAGGCGTATTCACCCGCGATAATTTTACGTCATTTATTTGCGGCGGCGCACAGTCTGAATCGCTTGAAAAAATTTGGGACGTTTTGCGTGAATGCGTTATGAACTCTCGACAGCACGACGCAGAAATTTTGTGGCAGGTCTTTGAATATTCTTTGGAGCTGGTTAATTCGTCCCGCGCGCAGGTCAGCTATTCAATTTTGCCCGTCAGTGAAGGCGAGCGTTTTGATTCGGAATTGCACAGCGAGGCGCCCGGCAGTCGCGCTCAAGGCAAAGTTGCGCAGGTTCATTTGCCCGGTTTTCGCAACGATTATAACCGCCGCATTATCAGAAAATCTATCGTTCAAGTAAATTAAGGAGCTGCTTTCATGGAAAATTCTTTGCCTATTAATCGTCCGACGCGCCGCGAGCAACGTGACGTTGCATCCGGTTGTCGCGATTCAATGTAAAAATTTTTGTAGTAATTCGCCGCGTTTTAACGTTGCGACTTTTGTAACAATTAAGGAGCTACTTTCATGGAAAATTCTTTGCCTATCAATCGCCCGACGCGCAGGGACTTTGTATGTGTCAATCGCGCGCAGTTCGACCACATTTTTACCGCCGCCGCCGTTGCCAAAGGTGACGAAATTGCCAAACGCCTTGCAACGCTCAAAGACGACATTGCGCCCACCTGCGATAAAACTTTTGTCATGATGAAATATAAACAAGTTTGGTTCGACAGAAACAACGCCGCGCTTTTTCCGAAGTTTGAAAAATTTTCTTTGCCACGATTTAAATATACTGATACTTCCTGTGCAAATTACAGCGCAGATTTTGAAGGTTTTCATTTCGTTCCGATGACTGTGAACGAAGGTTTAAAAACTTTTACAAGTAAGTCTACAGCTAACCCTTACATGAAAAGTAATGGCGATTTTGAATATTTTAAAAATGTAGCATATTATCACGACGTTATGACTGGAGAAATAAATTCTGATGGTTATCCTAAATACATTTTGAAAACTGGCTGGAGTACATATAATAGTACCAGCTATGTTACTCTCGTTCCAATTCACAGACTGCGCGGCAAAAATGCGGCGGCAATGAGTTATCCTGAAGCGCTGCTGTCTTGGATTGCAAACGGCTTGATTCCCGAAGGCTTAACCAATAAGCAGGAAAAATTCTACAAAAGTTTTCTCGCCGATTATCCGAAGATTGAAGATTACATTACAGCCGACAACACCAATATAATTTTTGACGGCGAACGCTTTAAGCGCGACGTACTTAGCGGCAAGTTCACGGCGAAAGTTTTTGATTATGACTTCGACATAAGCGGTACGCTTGACGGCGTGATTAGCGGACAAAAAAAATACACCGGCTTGGTTGAATCGCTTAAGAAAGAGCTGTTGGAATGTGACCACAAACGCGCCAACATTCAGCCGTACGAAGACAGACAGCTTACCGACGTAAACAAAGGGCATTGGGAATTATTTGAGGATTCGGCGTCTGATTCGGCGAAAGTGCAACTGCCGCAAGGTGAAATGCTTGTAGCGCGACCGCCGCAACTCGACGTTCGGCGAAACGGCATTTGTGCAATAGACTTCGGCACCAAAAGTACAATCGTAGTTTGCCGAGACGGTGAATCGCGTATGCTTAGAATCGGGCAGGGCGATTATACAAAAGTTCCGACAATCAAAGATTTAGAAAATCCGACCGTCATTGAACTGCGCGACCTGCAAAATTTTTTGACGGCGTACCGCGCACGAATCGGTAGACCTTTCACCGAGTGGAATGACGTAACTGTTTCGCACCAAGCCGCCGCCGCGATTTTCAAAGATAACGTCGGCAGTTCGGTTTACAATTCGGTATTCAGCGAGTTATAGCAGTGGGCTAAGGACGAACAAAGTTACCCCGTGCTTAAGGATTTAAGCGGCGCCATTCAAGAGATAAAGCCGTACCTTTCAACGCAAGACATTGACGCGGGGGACTTCGATCCTATTGAGCTTTACGCCTATTATTCGGGGCTTTACATAAACAATATGCACCACCAAATTTATTTGGATTATATTTTGTCGTACCCCGTCAACTACAAGAAAGATGTTCGCGAACATATCAGAACGAGTTTTGAACGCGGTATAAGAAAATCTTTGCCGCCGGCGCTGATTCGTGACGAAGAGTATATAAAAAATTTCCGCGTGTACTTAGGTGCAAGTGAACCTGCCGCGTATGCGATAAGTGCGCTTGAGTGCTACGGGCTTGAACCTCAGGAAGTCGGGCAGAAAGTTGCGTACGGCGTATTCGACTTCGGTGGCGGCACGACAGATTTTGATTTCGGCATTGAATACATTCCGGAAAATCGGCGTCGCAATTTCATTATAGAGCAATTCGGCTTTAACGGCGACGTGTTATTGGGCGGCGAAAATATTTTGGAGCTTTTGGCGTATGAAGTTTACAAAGACAACCTGCCGATTATGCGTGAAAAGAAAATTCCGTTCGCGTTACCGGCGGGCTGTACAATTTTCGCAGGGGCAGAAACTTTAGTCAGTACCACTAAGGACGCGTCGTCACATATGAACAACCGCATATTGGCTGAAAAACTTCGTCCTGTTTGGGAGCATACGGAAGGGCGCGACAAATTGACTGAGGCGCCGCTGAATGTCACTTTGTTTTCAAATGAAAAAATTGACGGCGCATTTACCGTCAATGTCGATTTAAATATCAATGCGGAGAAGTTGGACAAGCTGATTGAAGACAGAGTGCGTGAAGGCGTCGAGAACTTTTTCCAATCGCTGAACAGTGCTTTCACCGGGCGTGAGGTTTATCCCATTCATATTTTCCTTGCCGGCAATTCGTGTCGCGCGGCAGTAGTCAAAAAACTTTTCAACGAGTTCATAGACAATGCGGACAGCAAATTTGTTTTGCATATGCCGCTTGGTATGGAAGATAAAACTGCCGATGAAAAACCTGCCGACGCTAAAACTGATGAAAAGCCTGCCGACGATAAGGCATTTGACTTTGACCTTGACAAACAGCGTACCGGCAAAACCGGCGTCGCATTTGGTTTAATACGTTGCAGGCGCGGCGGCAAGGATATTAAAATTATCAACAGCAACGTCGACAAGAGCGGCGAAATGATTTTCCCGTACTATCTCGGTGACGCGGGCAATGACGGCAAAACTTTCACAGTAAAAATCGGGCGGGACGTAGAGTACGGCAAGTGGACTTACTTCACTTTTGCCGACGAATCCGAATTTGAACTTTACTACACGTCCGCGCCGCGTTGTCTGAAAGGTGACATGCCCGCCGCGCAGGTTTCAATGATTCATTGCCGCATTGATGAAGATGATGTTAATGACGATGAGGACGCGGGCATTTATATTCGCAAGGTGTCGCCGAATGAAATTGAATACGCGGTTGGTTACCCTGAGGATTTTGATAAAGAATTTACCGACAAAATTTATCGGCAGAAGTTGTAGAAGAGGGAAGAGGGATTAGGGAACAGGGAACAGGGAACAGAAATTTTAATTCCTTTCGTAGTCGTCATGGGCGTCGTGAAATTTTTTAAATTCTGCCTCAACCTCTGCATATTCTTCCGGCGTCAATTTGTCAAAATCCTCCGGCGTCACGGAATCCGCAGTATCTTCAAAATCTTTCATAATCCTATCAATGCCCTTTTCCAAAAGATATTCCTGCAACGAATCTTGCTCAGTCTTAGTGTAGCTGTCCATTACGGCGTCAAGGTCCTCAAGCTGTTTCTGCAGGCGTTCAAACTTTTGATAAATGTCCAAATTTTCTTCGGCGTCACCTTCCGCAGAGTTGCCACCTTCCGCAGGTTCAGCAACTTCCTCAGTCGCAGGTACACCTTCCGTCGCAAAAAATTTCATCTGCGTAAATTTATCCTGCCAACGCCGCCTGTCGAAATCGTCCAGCAAGTCTTCCGCCGATTGGTAACGGTTGCCGGGATCAAAGACGGTACAGCGATTTATAATCGGATCAAGCCAGCCGTCGTAGTCATTGCCGACAAGCCGTTTAATCGTGACGCCGAGCGAATAGATATCACTGCGCGCGTCAGTTTGACCGAAACCGTACTGCTCCGGCGGCGCATAACCGCGCGTACCTAGAAATTCCGTATCGGTGGGACTGCCTTCCTTTTCAATGCGCGAAATGCTGAAGTCAATTAACCTTACAACGTTGTCGCGTGTCAACATGATATTTGAAGGCTTAATGTCGCGGTGAATGATATTCTGCGCGTGAAGTGCGATAAGACATTCACAGAGCTGGCGTAAAATCTGCGCGGCGGCGTCTTCGTCAAAAGTATTTTCGTACTTCAAAATTTCCGCCAAAGTCATTCCGCTTACATATTCTTCGACAACAAAGAGCTTGTCGCCGTCAACCATCAGCCGAAAAATCTGCGGCACGTAACGGCAGTCAAGATTTTTTAATTTTTTGTAAAGCTCAACGGTATTCATACTGCGCTGTTTTATCACGCAGATTTGCTTGCCGATTTTGTCATAGACCAGTTTAACGTCGCCGTATTCGCCGGTTTTAATTACGTCAATCGGCGCATAAAAATTCTCAGGTAAAAACATACTTTCACTTTCCTTTCAAACGTGGTAAAATTTTATCATAAAATTGAGGTGAAAAAAATCTATGCAGGAAAAAACTACGGCGGAACTTTTCAACGCGCTTAAGAGAGACCCCGACGTTGAAGAATTTTTGGCGAATAATCAGCAGGAATTTTCAAAGCCGTTTCACGAATACTTGACGCAACTTTTAGCCGATAAGCATTTGACTAAAAAATTTTTGTACACTGAAATGAATTGTGAACCGGCGCATATTTATCACATTTTCAACGGCACGAAAAAGCCTTCGCGTGAAAGATTGGCGGCAATAGCGCGGGCAATGAATTTGAATTTGGACGAGACGCAATACCTTCTGCGCTACGGCGGTTTTGGCATTTTGTACCCGCGAAATCCTTGGGACGCCGTTGTAATTTCGGCTACCGAACATAATCTAACCGTAGCTGAAATGAATGAACTTTTGAGACAGCTTGGCGAACTGCCGATTTTCACAGAAGAATAATTTTAAACCGAATAAAAAATTTTGACAGGAATAATTTATGAAGAGAATTTTAACACTTGGAATTGAAACTAGTTGCGATGAAACGGCGGCGGCGGTATTAAGCGGCGGTCGTGAAATTTTATCCAACGTCATATCAACACAAATACCCGTGCACCAAAAATTTGGCGGCGTCGTACCGGAAATAGCGTCGCGCAAACATATTGTCAACATAATGCCGGTGATTGACGAGGCGATTAAAACTGCGGGCGTGGAACTTGCGGAAATAAATCAAGTTGCCGTGACGTACGGGCCCGGTCTTGTCGGCGCGCTGCTGGTAGGCGTATCGGCGGCGAAAAGTTTAGCCTTCGCGCTGAAAATTCCGCTTATCGCAGTCAATCACTTGGAGGGTCACATCTTCGCAAACTTTTTGAGTGCGCCGAGTCTTGAGCCGCCGTTTTTGGCATTGGTAGTTTCCGGCGGTCACAGTTCGCTGATAAATATGAAAGGTTACAATGACTTTGAATTGATTGGGCAGACGCGTGACGACGCGGCGGGTGAAGCGTTTGACAAAATTGCACGCGTCATGGAGTTGCCGTATCCCGGCGGTCCGCAGATTGATAAGCTTGCGAAGGAAGGTAACCCCGACGCAATAGACTTTCCGCGTGCAAAGGTTTCTGACTTTGACTTCAGTTTCAGCGGCTTGAAATCTGCCGTGCTGAATTATTTGAATACCGCGCAGATGAAAGGTGAAGAAATAAATAAAGCCGACGTCGCGGCAAGTTTTCAAAAGGCGGTTATTGATTCGCTGGTTGACAAGACGATTGACGCGGCGAAAAAGTTTAAGCTGAAAAAAATCGTGTTGGCAGGCGGTGTTGCGGCTAATTCGTCGCTTGAAAAAAATCTGCGCGGGCTTTGTGAAAGTCACGGGCTGGAATTTTTTTATCCTACGAAAATTTTATGTACCGATAACGCGGCAATGATAGCGTGTCGCGGCTATTATCAATCGCTTGTGAAAAATTTTGCGTCGAACAATTTAAATGCCGTACCTAACTTAGGGATTAGGGATTTTTAATTTTTAATTCTTAATTCTCAATTTCATCACGCATTGCGCATTACAACGAAGTCCGCCGCTTGTTCAAGGGCAAGTTTGACGGAATTTTTTATTTGCGGCAAATTGATTCGCGCAGATTCAATATGCGCCGTAGCACGAAGGCGGCAGTAGTTAAAAGCGTCACTCACGCGCACAATTTTAATGGCTGAGTGAATTTCGTCACGATCCATAATTCTGCGCGTAATCATTTGGCGTAAAATATCAGCGTCACGGCTGACTTTCAACGTACGAATCACCGGCAGAGTTATCACGCCGCTTTTCAAGTCACTGCCCAAACTTTTGCCGGTAACCTTCTCATCGCCGAAAAAATCTAAAAGGTCATCGACAATTTGAAACGCAAGACCGAGCGAATTTCCGTAAAAGCTTAAGCCGTCAATTTCCTCACGCTTTAAACCTGCCACAATGCCGCCGAGTTTGCAGCACGCCGACAAAAATATTGCCGTCTTCAGATTAATTCGCGTGTAATATTCGCTGATAGTCGGCACGTGAAAAAGTGAAAGGTCTTGCATAATTTCGCCGCGACAAAGATTTTGTACCAAGTTCGACAAAATCAATTTCACTTCGTCACCGTAGCCGCCCTTTGCGACAAGTTGAAACGCCTTTGCAAAAAGATAATCGCCGATTAAAACGGCAACTTGTGCGCCGTACTTTGAATTGGCGGTTTCAATGCCGCGACGCTTTTTCGAGTTGTCAAGTATATCGTCATGTACAAGGCTTGCCGTGTGAATGAGTTCCAACGCTACGGCAAGCGTCATAATTTTTTCCGGCGAAAAATTTTTTCCGTACTTTGCGCACAATAAAAACAGCATCGGGCGCAAACGCTTTCCGCCTTGTATCAGCGGCGTACAAGATTCTTTTATAAATTCGTCTTCATTTACAGACTGACGCAAGCTTTCTTCAAAATGTTGTTTAATTTCCGTTGCAATGCCCGACGCCGTTAAAATGTTCAAATTTATCACCTGTCTTTATAAAATTGAAAAAATTTTATCACCGCGGCTTATTTATGTCAAAATAGTAAGTAGTGAGGAGTGAATAGTGAATAGTCTAACAGCTAACCGCTATGTTATAATGTACGCAAAAATTTTTAGCTAAAAAAATTTAGGTGAATGTAATGATAAAATTTTCGCAGATTGAAAAAATTTATGACACGCCGTCCGGCAAAATTCACGCGCTTAAAGGTATCAACTTGGAAATTGCGAAGGGCGAAATTTACGGCATAATCGGTTTAAGCGGCGCCGGTAAATCTACGCTGGTACGTTGCATAAATATGCTTGAGCGTCCCACTGCCGGCAGTGTCATTGTCGACGGGCAAGACATGATGAAACTTTCAGAAAGTGAACTGCGCGAAGCGCGAAAAAATATCGGTATGATTTTTCAGCACTTCAACCTTTTAAGTTCCGCGACGGTTTACGATAACATTGCCTTCCCGCTGACTTTAGCCGGTACGCCTTCCGCCGAAATTAAAAAGAAAGTTGAGCCGCTACTGGAACTTGTCGGATTGAAGGATAAAGCTAATCAATACCCCGCGCAGTTAAGCGGCGGACAAAAACAGCGCGTAGGCATTGCCCGTGCGCTTGCGTCAGACCCGAAAATTTTACTCTGCGACGAGGCAACTTCCGCGCTTGATCCGCAAACTACAAAGTCAATCTTAGCGCTGATTAAAGACATTAACAAAAAATTTTCTCTAACCGTAGTCGTCATAACTCACGAAATGCAGGTTATAAAGGAAATTTGCGACAAGGTGGCGGTAATTTCCAACGGCGTCATTGCGGAGAAAGGTTCCGTGCTTGACGTGTTCACGAATCCGCAACACGAAATTACAAAGGAATTTATCAGCGTGATTTTGTCCAACGATTTACCGGCGGCATTTCGCGGCAGTGAAATTTCTTCTGAAAAAGTTGAAGACTCGATTTTACTTGTACGGCTGATTTTTTTGGGTGACCGTGCAGATGACCCCGTACTTGCCGAAATGATTAGAGATTGTTCCGGCGTTGAATGTACCATGCTTTTCGGCAACTTGGACGAAATTCGCAGCGTACCTTTCGGCAGA
>JAFTEG010000237.1 GCA_017453765.1 Selenomonadaceae bacterium | reverse complement strand
GTCAATGTTTGCGGCTTATATCCCCATAGCTAAAGCAAGGGGTTTTACGCCGCTTTTTGATAAATTTTAAACCATGTAATGAATTATATTTAAAAATTTCAAAATAAAAATTTCGACAATCATTGAACTTTTGGTTACTCATTAAAATTTATTTTATCACTCTTCATACTCTTGCGCAAGGCGGCGCAAAACTTTTATAATTGCACGGAAAAAAATTTTCTGTTTCTTGACAGAGCCGAAACATTGTTATATATTAGCCTTTAGTTAAATGAAAAAAGCCTGAAAGATTTTTAAGGGAGTGATTCCCGTGAAAAAGTTGCTGATATTTTTGGCGGTAATGGTTGCGCTGATTGGCGGGTTTGTAGCTTACCTTTATCAGCGCGAAGAAGGCGGCGTGCCGGTTTTGGTTTATCATCAAGTAAACGACATAGACAAGGATTCTTTGACGTTGACGGTTGAGCAATTCGACGCGCAGATAAAGTATCTTCTTGACGAAGGATATACGATTATCACTCCTACGGAACTTTTGGACGCGTGGGAAGGTAAAGGCGCGTTGCCGAAAAATCCGATGGTGATAACGTTCGACGACGGTCACCTTGAATTTTACAAAAACGTCTATCCGATTTTGCAAAAGTACAACGTGAAGGCGACGGTTTTTGTAGCGACGGATTTTATAAATCTTTATCCCAACTATATGACGTGGGATCAAGTCAAAGAAATGCAGAACAGCGGCTTGGTAGATTTTGAAAGCCACACGCTGAATTATAAAATTTTGACGAAGATTAAGTCACGCGACAAGATTTGGGATCAGCTTTACAGCTCGAAACAGGCGCTTGAATGGTACTTAAAAAAGCCGGTGAATTACGTGGTATATCCCGGCGGTCAATATGATATGGACGTTAGCGACTTGTCGAAAGAGGCGGGGTACCGCGCGGTGTTTACTGACGATTATGCGCTGACTCATTCCTTGCCGCAACATTATTTATTGGCGCGCATACCGGTTTACGGCTCGAACAGTCATACGCTTTTGAGATTTAAACTTAGGCTGAAGGGTGCGCCGCTTTTTGCGCCGTTGCAACGCTACAAGGACAGATTAATTTCTGACGGCAATGAAGAAGTTGCAACCTTAATTTGGATACCGTGAATTTAGGGGCTAGGGGCTAGGAGTTAGGGGCTAGGAACTAGGGACTAGGGGTTAGTACTCCTCACTCTTCACTCCTTACTAAACTGAAAGACTGATAAAAATGGATTTTTCAAAACTTACTACGGAGCAGAGAAATTCTGCGACGGCAAACATAGATAAATGTTCGACGCTTGAAATGGTGCGGCTGATTAACGACGAAGACAAAAAAGTTGCGGCGGCAGTTGAAAAGGTGTTGCCGAAAATTGCGGAGGCAGTCGATTTAATCGCAAAAAAAATTCAAGGCGGCGGACGTTTAATTTACATAGGCGCGGGAACTTCAGGCAGGCTCGGCGTACTTGATGCTTCGGAGTGTCCGCCAACTTTCGGCGTAAAGCCGGAACTTGTTCAAGGGCTTATTGCCGGCGGAAATATCGCTTTAACCTGCGCGGTGGAAGGCGCGGAAGACGATAAAGCGGCGGCGATTAAAGACCTTGATGAAAAAGATTTTTCGGCGGCTGATGTTTTGGTAGGGATTGCCGCGTCGGGACGTACTCCCTACGTTTTGAGCGGCATTGAATACGCTAAAAAAATTTCTGCCAAAACCGTCGGAATATCTTGCGTTGAAAATTCCGCACTTGAAAAAATCGTCGACATTGCAATTACGCCCGTAACCGGCGCGGAAGCTATCACCGGTTCAACGCGTATGAAAGCAGGTACCGCCACGAAAATGGTACTGAATATGTTGACGACGGGCGCCATGATTCGTCTCGGCAAAGTCTACGGAAATTTGATGGTTGACGTCCTTGCGACTAATGATAAACTGCGCGACCGTGCTAAGAGAATTGTCATTGCGGCGACGAACTGTACAGAGGAACAAGCTGTAGCCGCGCTTGAAAAATGCAACGGTCACGCAAAAAGCGCTATTAGATCGATGGTTGTCGGATCGATAGATCGATGGTTGTCGGATCGATAGATCGATGGTTGTCTATCGATCTAACTACTATCGATCCATCGATCTATCCACTATCGATCCATCGATCTATCCACTATCGATCCATCGATCTATCCACTATCGATCCATCGATCTATCCACTATCGATCCATCGATCTATCCACTATCGATCCATCGAT
>JAFTEG010000236.1 GCA_017453765.1 Selenomonadaceae bacterium | reverse complement strand
TCCAAAATTTGCGTCGAAGTTTCTTGCTCTTCAAAAGTCGGGGCTTTGCGGTGAATCGGAAGCCAATGTTTATTGCCGACGGGTTTAGGATTGTTGTCGACGGTTTGTCCCAAGACGTTGAAAACACGTCCCAAGCACGCGTCGCCGACCGGTACCGTGATAGGTGCGCCGGTATCTTCAGCAACCATGCCGCGTACAAGACCGTCTGTCGAACTCATTGCAATGCAACGCGTTACACTGTCGCCTAAATGTTGCATAACTTCTGCAATTAAATCTATTTTAACGTCACCGGACTTGCCGGTTATGTGTACGGCGTTCAAGATTTTCGGCAGTTCACCGGCGGGAAATTCCACGTCGACAACTGCGCCGATTACCTGAACTACTTTTCCTTTCGCCAAAAATTTTCAACTCCTTTGTGTTAGGTGCCAGGTGCTAGCTTTTTGTTAGCTTTTAGTTTTTGGGGTTTAAAAACTATTCCCTTTTCCCTAATCCCTCTTCCCTAATTACCGTCCCTGCGCGAAAACTGCCAACTTTTCGGGATCTTCCGGCATCCAATACAATGTTTTACCGTCGTCGCCCTTGCCGAGTGTGCATGTCACGTCCAAAGTGCGTTCCGTTGTAGGCAAATTGTCAATGAAAAGTTTAATGCTTTCAAGCGCGATATTTTGAACTGCCGCATCTTTTTTCATATCGTCAATATTTTGCCCCATTGCGGTTGCCTTCTGTACCAACTCCATGAGCGCCTTAATGCCTTCGTTTTCTTGAATTAATTTGTTCATGTCTTCGGTAACGTTATTGTCAATCATCGTCGCTTTGACTTCGACAACGGGGTTTTTGGCGTCATCTTTCTTCAAAGACGTTTGAACCTTCGTAATGTTTTTAAGGTGATTCAAGTAATATTTTGTAGCCTCTTCAACATTGCTGTCACTCAAAGGAAATTCTTTGAATTGGTCGCCAATAATTTTGTTAAGCGTGTCGGCAACTTCTTTTTCAGAGTCCGCAGGTATACCGGCGTCGGTAAGGTGGCTTGAAGTTCCCGTCGCATAAAGTTCAGTCCATGCGGCAATGGATTTATCAGCGCTGATTTTCGGTTTATCGTTGCCGCAACCTGCCGCAAAAATTATCAAAAACGCCGCCATAAATACGGCAAAAGATTTTTTTAACATAGCCTTTACCTTTAAATTTTACTTACCATTCTAAATTCTAAATTCTAAATTCTAAATCCTAAATCCTTAATCCTTAATCCTTAATCCTTAATCCTTAATCATTTAAGCGCTTCTGCGCCGCCGACAATTTCGTTAATCTCATTCGTAATGCCGGCTTGACGTACCTTGTTGTAGTACAGATTAAGCTTGCCGATAAGCTCCTGCGCGTTGTCCGTCGCGTTGCTCATCGCGTTCATACGTGAACTAAGCTCGGACGCGGCGGCGTGCAACATGGCGCCGTAAATTCGCGTTGCCAATCTGCGCGGCAGGAAGTTATTCAGCACCGATACAACGTCCGGTTCATAAATGTAACTTTCGCGCAGTTCAAGATTTTCAGCGTTGGCGTAATCGTCCGTGACAATCGGCAGTAACGTAACGTCATCCGGTTCACAAGTCATCGCCGATACAAAGCGCGTGTAAATCATCGTGACATCTAAAATTTCGCCACTCATAAAACGTTCGATAATTAAATCGGCAATTTCTTTCGCGTACTGGTAGCTGGGACGTTCGCTGATACCGTTGTAGCTCTTGATAATGTTGTAGCCGCGCTGTTTGAAATGACTTGTCGCCTTTCTGCCTACGGTTATCAACTCTACGCCTTCAATGTAATCAGCGTCGTTGTATTCGCGTGCAACTGCCTTATTTTCAACGTTAGCCCTGCCGCTTGATTTGCCGCTTCTAGGTGAAGTTGAGGCGGCTTTCAAAGCTTTAACGGCGTCGAAATTTTTAATATGGTAATTCTCTTCCTTAACCGGTTTTGCAACGTCATCTTCCGAGCCGTCGTACTCAATAGTTTCATGAGCCTCTTTCAAAAGGTTGCTTGAATACGCACCGGCTAAACCTTTGTCCGACGCAATGACTAAGAATAAAAATTTACGTGCTTCCTGCTCGTCCAATTCCTTCAGCTGTTCGCGCGTCATGATAAAGGGGCTTTCATCTTCCAGCCCCTGCATTTGAGTCATGACACGGCGAATAATTTCACGCGTCTTGTCGACGTAGGGCAGGTAGGCAATGAGTGAGTCACGCGCGGCATTGAAACGTGAACGCGCTATCATGTCCATTGCGCTGGTAATTTTTTGGATATTCTTAACGCTTTTGATTCTGCGGCGAATGTTTTGTAAATTTGCCATTTACCGCACCGCCTAACCTTCAGTCTTGTAGCTGATTGTTTCTTTGAACTCTTTGATAGCCGCCGAAATTTCCGCCTCAAGATTATCATCAAGTTTTTTCTGCGCGGCAATTTTTTCGCCAATGTCTTTGTGCCGGTTATGCATAAACTTAATAAAATCTGAATGGAAGGTGACGACTTTATTAACGGGAATGTCTGACAAAAATCCTCTTACCGCAGTGAAAATCGTCAACACTTGATCTTCAACGGCTAAAGGCGAATACTGCGCCTGTTTCAACGTCTCAACCATACGCGCGCCGCGATCCAACTGCGCTTTCGTCGCTTTGTCCAAGTCTGAACCGAATTGAGCAAACGCGGCAAGTTCGCGATACTGCGCAAGGTCAAGGCGCATTGTACCGGCAACTTGTTTCATCGCTTTAATCTGCGCACTGCCGCCGACGCG
>JAFTEG010000235.1 GCA_017453765.1 Selenomonadaceae bacterium | reverse complement strand
ATTTGCAAATTACGTAACAGCCGCAATTATGGCGGGGCGCACAAGGACGTGCGCCCGTCCACGCAAGTCGCCGGACGCGACTTCTGCGGACATGTTTCTTTTTGTTACTTTTTCTTTGCGCCAAAGAAAAAGTAAGTTAAAAAACCCTAAGAATTTATCGAAACTTGATTTAATCAACACGCCCTAACTACTAACTACTAACTACTAACTATTTACTATTTACTATTTACTAAAAACGTAATCGTGACGGAGGAATTTAATTTTGAAAAAAATTTTTACAGCATTTTCAGCGCTGATTATTTTCAGTTTGATATTGGCAGGTTGCGGCGACACTAAACCTGCCGCGCCGCCGATTAAACTCGGAATGATTAAGCACTTAAATGCAAGCGAAGAAGAATTTAACAACTTCACGAAAAAAATTTCCAACACGTTTTCTCTCGCAATGACGTCCTACAATCCCGTTTTCTTCGACAACTTAAACTCAATGCTTTTGGCGTTGGATTCGGGCGACATAAAAGTTATGAGTACTTATGAATGCGTTGCGAAGTATCTTACCGCGCGAAATCCGAAGTACGAAATTATGGTTGACGATTCGCTGGAATTTATCGACGCCTTCTGTTTCGCAATGCGTGAAGATGACGTGGCATTAAAAAATGACGTGGATAAATTTATTAACGACATTAGCAGCGACGGCACGCTTGAACGCCTTACAAAAGAATACATCACCGACGTTAATAAAACCGACCCGCCTAAAATTGAAATACCGCACATTGACGGTGCAGACACTTGGAAAGTTGCCGTAACCGGTGACTTGCCGCCGCTTGACCTCGTGCTTGCCGACGGCAGTCCCGCAGGTTTTAACACGGCGATTATTGCCGAAATGTCCAAACGTCTTAACAAAAATGTTGAGATAATTGACATTGACAGCGCGGCGCGTGCCTCTGCTCTTACAAGCGGGCAAGCCGACATGATTTTCTGGGCTATCGTGCCGGTAAGTGAAATTATTCCTGCCGACGCCGACAAGCCCGCAGGTACGGAGCTTTCAACACCTTATTACAGAGGACGTATTGTTCACGTGAAATTGAAAAAATAAAATGTCTGAAACGCTTTACATAATATTTTTTAAAGACGGCGCGTGGCTTACGATTTTGAAAGGTCTTTGTGCGACAGTGCAAATTTCCGCGCTGTCGCTTTTGTTTGGCACGTTGCTGGGCGCGGCAATATGTTTTCTGCGCACAAGCAAATTTAAACCGGCAAGACTCTTTGCAAAAGTGTACATCGCCGTAATACGCGGTTCACCCGTGTTAATGCTGTTAATGCTACTTTTCTACGGCATCTTCGCACGCACGGGACTTTCACCGCTTACCGTAGCCGTAATAACTTTTTCAATGCATACCGGCGCTTACGTCGCGGAACTTCTGCGCGCGGCACTTATGGCGGTTGACAGAGGACAAGTGGAGGCGGCACGAACGTTGGGCTTTTCAAAATACCAAGCCTTTCAACTTATCGCCTTGCCGCAGATTTTACGAATTGCCAAGCCGGTTTACCAGTCGACGGTTATAAATCTGATTCAGTGGACAAGCATTGTAGGCTACGTATCAATCACTGACTTGACGCGCGTCATAAACCCTACGGCGGCGCGAACAATGCAGCCTATGATTACGATTATCGGCGGCATGATTCTCT
>JAFTEG010000234.1 GCA_017453765.1 Selenomonadaceae bacterium | reverse complement strand
ACCTTTGGAAAGTTCAGCGTGTACGAAGTTGTAAACGGTTTTGCGTGACCTTATGCCTTTGACAATGGTTTCAATCGGCTTTCTGCCCGGCGGCAGTTCTTTTATAAGCGAAACGTCCAAATCGCCGTAAACAGTCAGCGTCATTGTGCGCGGTATCGGTGTTGCCGTCATTACCAGCATGTCCGGAATTGACGTTGCCTTCTTTTCAAGACTTGACCTCTGCGCGACGCCGAATCTGTGTTGTTCGTCCGTGACAACCAAGCCGAGTTTGTCGAAGGTTACGCCTTCTTGTAAAAGCGCGTGCGTGCCGATTAAAATATCAATTTCGTGACTTGCAATTTGTTTATAAATTTCTTCGCGCCGCTTTTTGGACGAAGTGACTTTGGCGCTTAAAAGTCCAATTCGTATTCCCGTATCACTCAAAAGCCGCGTGAAAGTTTCGTAGTGTTGCGCCGCCAAAATTTCTGTAGGTGACATGAACGCGCCTTGATAGCCGTTTTCCACCGTCTTTACAAGCGCCAACATTGCCACCGCCGTTTTGCCGGAGCCTACGTCACCTTGAATCAGCCTGCGCATCGGCAAATTGCTTTCCATATCTTTTTCGACGGTTTTAAAAGTTTTTTTCTGATCCTTCGTCAAATTAAACGGCAGACTTGCCAGCGCCTTTTTCACAAGTTCGCCGCTTTTTTTATGGACAATGCCCAGCCGTTCATCTTGCGCTTGACGTTTTATCAGCATTAAGCCGCACCGAATCAAAAAGAGTTCGTCGAAGGCAAGGCGTCTTCGTGCCGCGTAAAGTTGCTCTTTGCTTTTTGGAAAGTGTATCGCCCGCGCCGCTTCGTCAAGCGACATTAAATTTAATTCGGCAAGCATGGACTTAGGTAAAATTTCTGTAAGCGGTGGCATTTTGTTTAAAAGATTTTGCATTGCCGTGCGGAAAAAGCCTTGTGTCAGCGTTGCCGTCAACGGGTAAATCGGCATAATGCCCAAGCGCGGAATTTCGTCTTTGTCCAAAACCGAGAAGTTTAAAATTTGACTCATTACCGGCTGACCCGACCAACCGTCCAATTTCACCTTGCCGATAACCACAAGCCGCATTCCTGCGCGAAGTTTCTGCATTAAATAATCTTGATTGAACCACTGCAATTTTATGTAGCCCGTGCCGTCGTAGAGTACTGCATTTATAATCGTCAAGCCCGTTCGCGTAACCATTTTTTCAATTTTTGTAAGCGTGCCGACAATTACCGATTCTTCGTCAAAATTTAAATCTGTTATCGGCGTTATGTTTCGCCAATCCGTGTAAGAGCGCGGGTAATGCGTCAATAAATCGTACATCGTGAAGATATTCAATTTTTCCAACGCCTTCGCCCGATTCGGTCCCACGCCTTTCAAGTACATAATATTATCTGTAAATTCAAATTCTGTCCTGCTCATCGATTAAACCTCCATTCAGTGATTTTAACATAAGCTGAATTTTATTTACAGAATTTTTTTTGCAGACTATAATAAGTCACAAAAATTTTTTCGATTTGAAATTGAGGCAGTGACTTTGAGTAAAAAATTTGATGAAAACGCCGACAGACTGCGCGTCAAGGAGCTTTATAAATTTGAAAATGAATTGCTAAGTAAAGGTTACAATCTTATTGCCGGTACGGACGAGGCAGGGCGCGGCTCGCTTGTTGGTCCGGTAGTTGTCGCCGCAGTAATTTTGCCGCCGAATTTTTATTTTGCCAAGCTTAACGATTCAAAAAAAATTTCTGCTAAGGTACGCGAAAAACTTTTTGACGAAATTAAAGCCGCCGCAATTTCTTATGCGTGCGTCGAAGTTGGCATAGAAGAAATTGACACGCTGAATATTTATCAAGCTACCATTCAAGGAATGCTCCGCGCAGTTTCCGCACTTACAATTCAGCCGGAATTTGTTTTAACCGACGCAATGAAAGTTGACTTCGGCACCATTCCTACGCAGGCGATAATTCACGGTGACGCGCTTTCTGCGTCAATAGCCGCCGCGTCGATTATTGCAAAGGTTACGCGTGACAGACTTGCCGACGAATGGAGCAAGCTTTATCCGAAGTACGGCTTTGAAAAAAATCGCGGCTACGGTACAAAGTTACATCTTGACGCCATTAAAAATTTTGGTCCCACGCAAATTCACCGCAAAACTTTTAATCCCGTTAAAGAGCTGTTAGTGAAGAGTGAAGAGTGTTAACTCTTAACTCTTAACTCCTAACTCCTAACTCTTAACTAAACATACAAAGGAAGTGATTAAATGCCGATAAATACAAATGCGATAGGTATTCGCCCCGTAACAACGGAACGCCCTTCACGTGAGCCGGACGGTATACAAAGGCGCGACGAGGGTACTGTTTCCGGTTTTAGACCGCAGACCAACGTTGCCTTACGTACCGCGATAAGCGACTTGGCGGGTACCCTTGAACGCATTGCCACCAGCGAAAAGCTCGGTATGAATAAAATGCCCTCCGAAATTGGGCAGATCGTCAGAAATATTTTGGAACAGTCCCTTTCTCTTCAAGAAACGTTGGGCAAGGGCATCGGCAGTACTATGGAAAGTCAGCGCTTTTCTATGGAGCAACTTTCAGCTTTCGGCAGAATGCTTTACCAACTCGGCTCACTTGCCGACAGAGGCTTTTCAATGAAAATTTCGCCGGAAACTCAAACGCTTTTATCCCAATTCAAAAGTTTAATCGTCTCCACTGAAGGCGGCAACGCCCTTGAACCCGTGCTTATGTCTATATCTGCCTTTGAACTGCTTGACTCGAAAATACCCGAACAACTCCCGCAGGCTATGTACGAAATTCTTTCGCAACTTTCTCAGCCCCTGTCCTCCGCGCAGTCCAATCAGCCGCAACAAGAATCCGACGTGATGAATTTTTTAAATAAGCTCGTCAAATTCTTTATGCCGCGCCCCGCCGCCGATAATCCTCAGTCCCAGCAACAGCAACAACAAATGCCGAATCAGCAAATGCCCCAGCAACAATCGCAACCGCTGACGCCGCAACAACTTTTACAACAACTCTTCGGTCGACAGCAACAACCTCAACAAACTCAGCAAACTCAGCAAGCGCCGCAACAAAACTT
>JAFTEG010000233.1 GCA_017453765.1 Selenomonadaceae bacterium | reverse complement strand
TAACCTTCGCCGTCACCTCGTCAATCTTTTTGTAAAGTTCCTGCGTCATATCTTCGCCTTTTTTCAAGCGTTCGCGCGAATCGTCCAATTTATCGGCGGCGGCTTTTGCGGCGTCAACAAGTTTCTGCGCGGCGTCAACACTCAAGGTATCGACGTACTTTTTCAGCGCGTCTTCAATCGCGGCGATCTTGCCGGTAATTTTTGCAGGTGCGGTAGTTGCAAGGTCTCTTTCCATTCGCCGCTTTTCCAAAATATTTTCGGCGCGTTCAATGTCTTCGTCGGTAGGGATAACCTCTTCACTCACGGCAAGGTGCGGGTGCACGGTGGAGCCGCAGACAGGGCAGGGTTCACCGTCTTTAAGCGTTGCGGCAAGTTTGGCGGCGGTACAAAGTTTTTGCAGAGCGTTTAACCGGTCAAGCTTTAATTTGGCGTCATCAAAATTTTTCTGCGCGACTTTAAGGCGATTTTCAGCGGCAGTCAATTCTTTTTTCAAGCTTGCCAATTTATCAAGTTTTTCTTGCTTATATTTCGCATCGTCTAACTTTTTTTCGGCATCGGAAAGTTTCACGTCGGCGCCTTCGTACTTGGCAACGTCCGCTTTCAATTCGGCTAAACGCTTTTCATAGTTGACTTTAGTTTTTTTCAAGCGCGTCAATTCATTTTTTGAATCAAGCTCGGCTTTTTCGGCGTCCGCCAATTTTTTCTGCGCGGCTTGCAAGTCGGTCACGTTGCCTTGAATTTTACTAAGCTCATTAATTTCGGCGTCAAGCTTGCTTAGGCGCGGTTCATCTGCCTTGACTTGGTTGTAGCGTTCCTGCGCGGCGTTAAAATTTTTTTCGGCGTCCGTCAATGCAATTTTCGCGTCACTTAAATTTTTAGCGCTTTTATCCCGCTTTTCAAAGTCCGCGTGCAGTGCCTTACCGTCAGCCAAAATTGCGGCGGCAGTGTCGGCTTGACTTTTCAGCGTTACAATTTCAGCGTCAAAAGTTTTTAAATCGGCGGCAAATTTTTCAATCTGCGCGTCAATCGCACTTTCATCAAAACTTTCAGCGTCCGAATCGGTTAAACTTTTTGCCTCGTCCAAAAGATTTTTTCTGCGGTTTTCAATGTCACTGAAATTTAATGCCGCATCTTTCGCCTTCTCCTTAAGCTTATTTTCAACCGCCTTGTACAAGTCCGCGTTAAAAATCACGTTGAGAATTTCGCCGCGCTCACCGGAATTTGACATTAAAAATTTTCTGAACTCACCCTGCGGCAACAAGACAACCTGCCGAAATTGATTCACGTTGAATTGTAAAAGGTTTTGGAAAAAGTCAAAGTTTTTATCTACAACAACCGCCTTGCCGTCTTCGTAGATTTTAACCGCCGCCTTGTCCTCAACGTAGCCGTCGCCGCGCCGACTCTCACGCCAGCCTTTGGGATTGCGTATAACTCGGTAGATCTTGCCGTTCAGCGCGAAAGTAAAATCAACTTCCGTGCGTAGACTTATATCCGCCTTTTCAGACCGCATCATTTCGCCGGTACGATTTTCGCCGGAACATTTGCCGTACAGCGCGTAACAAATCGCGTCCAAAATCGTAGTCTTGCCTGAACCCGTCGCGCCGTGTATCAAAAAAAAGTTACTGCCTTGCAGTCCCGTTTCAAAATCTATTTCAACCTGCTTGACGTACGGTCCAAACGCTTGCATTTTCAATTTCAACGGCTTCACTGACTTGCCACCTCTCTATGCTAAAATCATTCCAACTTCTAAGCTAAACTAATTCAACTCCAAAACTTAACTATCCCAATTCCGACCGCGCAGAATACTTTTTCATATTGGCGAAAAAATTTTCTCGGTGAATGACAACTTCGTCAATAAAATTTTTCGCGTAGTCTGAAAACATTCCCGCCGCGTCGTACAACTGCCAAAACTTTTTCACGCTCAATTCCAATTCCACGCCGTATTCAATTCGGTGTATCAGCCGCGAAAATTCCGCGCGTACTTCCGGCGTGTACATTGACTTCAGCAACGCCAGCTCCGGCATTGACCGCGCCGCACGTACCAGCCAAATTTCTACTTCCAAGTCACCGCCGAAATTTTCAAAGCCGCACTCCAACAGTCTGTCCAACATTTCAGTCGGTGCCTTTTTTACCTGCGGCAAAAATCTCACGTCTTTGTAGAATGACGCGTACATAAGCCGTTCAAAATCCTGCCGCGTGTACAGCCTTGAAACCGTGTTGTTCAGACTGCCGCGCATAATTTTTTCAAGCACCTGCCAATGCCGCAAGTTTTTAAAACTCGTCAACCATACGCCGGTTTGCTTTATGTACGTCGAAAATCCCGCCGCTATGTCCTGCGCGTTGCCGACAACTTCCAATGTCAATTCGCCTATTATCGCGTCAAAAAATTCCTCTTCAAACGGTAAGCGCTCTTCTCTGTAGTCAAGCACGAAGGCTTTCACATCATCGCACGAAAAAATTTCCGCCGCGTCTTCGTCCGCCGTCACTAAAAAAATTTCCGCCGCACTGAATCTCTGCCGCAACTCTTTCACGTACGCCGAACTTTCCACTACCAAAATTTTTTGAAAGTTGTCGCCGCCTTCAATCAAGCTCATCAAATTCGGCATTGCTCATACCTCCGGATTTAATTCCGCCCCGTACTCGCGCAGAAATATTTTTTGGTACTTGCGATATATCGGCGCCAGCGGTTTTTCCTTCGGACAGTGCATGCACCAAAAATCCTGCGTCTGATTCGGCACCACGACTTTGTAGCCTTCGCGCTGAAATTCCTTGCAAATCGACGTATCATAAAAATGCCAGCCGTCGAATAAATCTTCGCGCCAATATAAATCGTACTGCGTCGCAATTAAAAAGCCGTCCACCGCCTCAACTTCCATGTACGCGCCATCCGGTTCATTGCAATGCGAATCTACCACGCTTTCCGGCTCGCACGCATGCAAAACGCGCCCATATATCCTCAAGCCGTCCCACCATACTCCCGTTGCAGGCAATGACACGCAACCTATCATTCCCGCCGCGCCGATACTTTCATCTCGAAATATTTTCAGCAGGTCGCCTACCAAATTTTTATTCACTACCAGCGCGTCTTGGTGCAGGTATATTTTATATTTCGCGTCCGTGCTTTTCATCGCCGCATTGTAACCTGCCGCCATTGACTCAGCGTCGCGTACGTCCAAATACTCCGCCGTCATTCCTTCCGGCAGTGTCAAATGTTTCAAGTACAGCTTGCACTCACTGTACCAGTAATCGCTGTTCACGCAGGTTATGAACGCCACTTTATTTTTATTCATTGCTTTCACCGATTTTATTTTAGTCACGCGCCGAATCTACGTCAAGCCGATTTTTTTCTGACTGCTTGCCAAATATCGCCGCCTGTGTTAAAATTACCACACTTGAAAAAGTAAGATATAGCGTCAAACATATCGTACACCAAAACTAAAATCCCCTTGCAGTTATTGCCTTAACTACTTGGGGATTTTAGTTTGTCATAAATTATATTTTCAGCTTTTTACAATTTCTGTGAAGTCC
>JAFTEG010000232.1 GCA_017453765.1 Selenomonadaceae bacterium | reverse complement strand
GATGCGGAGGTTGTAAAGAGAATCGGTCAAGCGAATTTTGACGCCTTGCAAGATGATTTAATGTTGCTTGATGAGGCGGGTGAAAAGTTTGACATTGAAAAGATTAACGCAGGGGATTTGACGCCTACTTTTTTCGGCTCGGCAATGACAAATTTCGGCGTGAAAAATTTTTTGGAAGAGTACCTGCGCCTTGCACCGCCGCCTGCACCCCGCCTTTCAGACGACGGCATTATTGAACCTGCCGACGAAAAATTTTCTGCCTTCGTGTTTAAAATTCAAGCGAATATGAACCCTGCGCACCGTGACAGGCTGGCGTTTATCAGAATTTGTTCCGGCGAATTTAAGCGCAATATGGAAGTTTGGCACGCGGCTACGAATAAGATTGTAAAACTTTCACAGCCGCAACAATTTCTCGCGCAGGAGCGGCAGATTATTGAAACGGCTTTTCCGGGCGACATTGTGGGACTTTTTGACACGGGAATTTTCGGTATCGGTGACACGCTGACTGACGCCGCGCATAAATTTAAGTTTGAAGATTTTCCGATTTTCCCGCCGGAAAAATTTGCCCGCGTGCAGGCGAAAGACACGATGAAACGCAAGCAATTTTCAAAAGGCATTGAACAACTTACGCAGGAAGGCGCGATTCAGCTTTTCTACCCCGTCGGCGCGGGTACGGATTCGTACATTGTCGGCACGGTCGGCACGTTGCAATTTGAAGTTTTGCAGTACCGTTTGAAGTCGGAATACAATGTCGACGTGCTTTTAACGATGTTGCCTTTTGAAGTTGCGCGTTGGCTTAAGTACGAAGATGACAGCAAGGTTACGCCTTCCACTCTGCGCGGCGCCGATAGAGGTATGTTTGTGCTTGACAGAAAAGAAAATCCCGTGCTGCTTGTTGAAAATGAATGGTCACTCGGCTGGATTACGGATAACAATCCCAAGCTTGTAATGAACGCCGTGCCGTTTTAGGAATTAGGAATTAAGAATGTAGAATTAAGAATTAGGCATTGCTGTTTGAATTACAGTGAGAATGTTAAATTATGAGTATGGGTTATGGCGGTTTATGTAAAAAATTTGTTGAAGACGAAGAATTTGTTGTCTACGAATATTTTGCTTATAACTTAAATATTCATTACTCCAACTTAAAAGAACCGGATGAAAAACAGTTTGACGGTTTTATAACTATAAGAAAAAATTCTTTGATTGAACCTGACTTTCGTGATAAAACTCGTAAAATGCCCAATGGTCGTCGAAAAACGCTTACGAAAAAAATTTTTAAAGAGGTAGAGCTACTTGATTTGCTGAATGTAGGCGCAGTACATATAGAAAATTGCAGTAATGCTTGGAGAATTTTACCCATTGGCTTTGATTTTATTGCTTGTAGGTTGTGTAGAAGAATTTTTTTTGAATACCAACAGAACGGAAGCTTACCGGAAAAAATTTCATTAAATTTTTAATTTGGTTTATAAGAATTAGTACAACCACTCTTAACTCTTCACTTCTTAACTCTTCACTCTTAACTCTTCACTAAAAGGAGATATTGAAATGGAAAAAACTTTAGTATTGATTAAGCCGGACGCCTTTGCACAGGGACATTGCGGCGACATTTTGAAAATGTATGAACGCGAGGGTTTTAAAATCTGCGCGGCGAAGGTCTTGACAATGGACAAAAAAATTGCCGCGTCTCACTACGTCGAACATATAGGACGCCCTTACTACGACGGCTTAGTTGAGTTTATGACAAGCGCACCGCTCATGGCGTTGGTTATCGGCGGCGAAAACGTCATTAAGCGCGTACGTGAGATTAACGGCGCTACAAATCCCGCCAATGCCGCAGAAGGTACTGTACGCAAGCTTTATGCCGAAAACGGCAGTAAAAACGCCGTTCACGCCTCTGACAGCCCCGAAAGTGCCGCACGCGAAATTAAAATTTATTTCAGCGAACTTGAAATTGTCGAGGACTAAACTACGTCAAGATAACTTCAAATCAAAATCAAGATAACTGCAATAAAAAAATTAACTCCGATTCAAACCGATTCGGAGCTTTTTTTTATTTCAATTACAACGTCGAATTTTACACGTAGCGATAAAAAATAGCCTTGATAACACCTTGTACAACTTTCAGCCGTCCACAGCAAGTGCAAATTCCAAAACTGTTACGGTGACCGGTAACAATCTCAATGGAGAATTTTTTATCACCGGCAAAGGCGGCTGGTTTAATAAAACGTACTTTTTTAAAATCACGAACAGAGGTCCTAAACAAGTTGCCGTTTATCAGATTTTAACGCCGATGGGCGTGCGCGGAGAGGCGTATCTCGGAACATTGTCAGGTGGTCAAAGTAAGACAATTAAATTTAAAGCAAAAGGCAATATAAGGGTTGGCTACACATTTCAGCTTAGTTACGGCGGCAGCGGCTCAAGAGCAGAAGTCGAAATTACTTCACCCAACGGCTTAAGCGTGGAATAAAAATTACACGGGATTAAAAAGTTCTCACTATATTTTCGGAGGAAACATAGGTGAATTTAAAAAATAAAAAACTTTTGTCGGCAACATTACCGGCGGCGCAGTTGGCGGCTTTGTATATTTTCCGTACAATTTCAGCGGCACTGTAAGCAACGTTTTCGGCAACAAAGTCATTGTAAACGGCGGCACGAATACGAATTTTGACTTCACGCAACCGAATTTTTACGGCGGCAATGTGTCAGGTGAAATTATCGGCGGTGAAATTCGTTACGCAAAAGGCGGCTCTGCAATTCGCAACAATGCCATAAACATTTACGGCGGCACGCTGTCCGGCAACGTCACGGCGGCAAAAATTGATAACACCGTTACAAACATTCCCGTTACAAATAACGCCATAAATATTTTCGGTTCACCGGATTTAAGCGGCGCCAACTTAATCGGCATAAGCGGCAGTAATTACACGGCGGCGAATAACTCACTGAACATTCACACTTACGGCATTACCGCGCAGAATATTTCAAACTTCGACAAGGTAAATTTTTATCTGCCTTTTGAAGTTCAAAGCGGCGCAAGAATTTTGACGCTTACCGGCGGCGTTACAAATTTGGAACCGGATAAAATTGGTATGTCAATGCACGGCAATTCCCCGCTTACTACAGGTGACACTATCGGCGTCATTTACAATTCAAACGCGTGGACGTGTCCTCTACAAATTACAACGGCTTGGCGGCAAGTTCGGACGTTGTAGGCGGCACTTCTTATGACGGCG
>JAFTEG010000231.1 GCA_017453765.1 Selenomonadaceae bacterium | reverse complement strand
CAGCGTTCGTCCTGAGCCAGGATCAAACTCTCCAAAAAATATTGTCGAATTTGATTAACTCAAAATCATCAAGGTCTTAGAAAAGACCTGCACTAGCAAAAACATTGTTCAGTTTTCAAGGAGTCCTGAGCGAATCAGCTTGCATAGGATAGCACCGTAATATTCTTTTGTCAACCCCCCTGCACTAAAAAAATTTAAAAAACTTTTCAAACCGCACTAAATGCCGCATTACGCTTAACTAAACGCCGCAAAAAATTTTACAAACCTGATTTAAATTTTTAAAAACCTACTTTCTGTCGGTGAAGCCGGTCATAAAAATTTTCAGCGTCGAACTTGCAATAAGCGAAATTATAACCGTCAGCGCGAAAAAAATTATCGTGTTGGGCGCCGTCATAAGCCTGCCCGATTCCGCCAGCCACTTGCTTAAATACGTTATCACAAGCGGGTGAATCAAGTACACCGTGTACGAATTTGCGCCGAGATAGCCGATAAACGCCTGTATCGGTCGCGCGAATTTGTAGCAATGAAACAGCATAAATAAAAATACCGACGCCGCGATTGTGTACAAAAATCCCAGCGGCGAAAGTTGGTGCGCCGTGTTTATTGCGGAAAGTATGTCGTAGTTTTTCACGTTGACAAGCCGATAAAACCAGCCGACGAATAATATAAGCGTCGTGAAAAATGTCACGCAGATAAAACCTTTTCGCGCATTGATCCACTTAAAAAATTCTTGCGAATGCACGCCGAAAAAGCCGCCGAGTATGAATATGAAGACGTAATGAAATACCCAATAGTTGAGCCGCCACATTAAGCAAAGTTTTAAAAGCGAATCCGGCGGCAACGCGGCAATGAAACTGTTCAGCTCAAAATTGTAACTTGAATAGTAGTTGAACATAATTTGACCGATGAACAGCGTTATAAATTTTTCCGGCGTGATGTTTCGCAACATTCGTATCCACAGCGGCATTAAAAGGTAAAACCAAATTAAGATGACTAAAAAATATAGCTGGTACTTTGCAAGACCGAAAAATAAAATTTCCGCCGCGTAGTCCGGTGAAGGCAGTCCCGTGCCGTAAAAATAATTGTCGTGCAAAATGTACAGCACCGACCAAAATATATACGGTATCAGCACGGCTTTAAACCTGCGGCGTAGAAATGTTCCGTACGAAAAGGGCGCGTTTAAATCGATTTTGTAGAAGAGTCCGAATGCGGAAATAAAAAAGAAAATCGGCACGCTGAAACGCGAGACGATTTCCAAAAGTGTTACCAAATGTAAATTCGGCGTGGGATTAGTCAAATACTGCGCGCCTATGTGAATGGCAACTACGCCGAGCATTGAGACGCCGCGAATATACTTGATTGAAGGAAGATAAGGTTTCTGGATTTTCTGCACGTTACTCTAAATTCTAATTCTAATTCTACATTCTTAATTCTTAATTAATTATAAATTCTACGTGAACGCTTGCCGAGCAATTCAAAGTTCCCGACTCGATCGGCGTTTCAAATTTCGCGTCCATATTCGCCATAGCCATTCGCTCAACGTAAGGCGCACCGATTGACGCGGAATTTATCGAAACACTGTGAACGCCGGTAACACGTTTGCCAAGTTCAGCGGCAACAATTTCAGCCTTTTTCATTGCGTCACGAACGGCAAGGCGCAGGGCGTCATTTTGAAATTTTTCTCTGTCACGTATGCCGAATGTAAGCGAATCGACTTGATTGGCGCCGTTTGCAAGAGCCGTGTCGATAACCTTGCCGACCTTGCTTAAATCGGTGACAAGAATCGTCACGGAGTTGCTGACTTCGTAGCCGTCAAAAATCCTGCGGTTATTGCCGTCATTGCGGTAAAGCTGATGAAAATTATAATTGCCGGTACGAATATTTTTCTTGTCAATGCCAAGCGCGGCGATTGAATTTATTACATTCGCGGCAAGACGAGAATTTTCGGCTTGAACTTTTACAGCGTCGTTATGCCTGCTGATAACGCCAACAGAAATTGTCGCGCAGTCCGGCGGCGCCTCGACAATGCCTTCACCTGCCACAGAAATTGTCGGCACTTCTGCGGCATAGGCGGTACATTGAAAAGCCGTAATCAAAATTAAAATTGCGCAGAAAAATATTTTTGTCATAACCTCTACTGTTCCCTCTTCCCTAGTCCATGTTCCCTCAAATACACCTATAGCGAAAACTGCGCGGCTTTGAGTGCGTCAATTCGTACAGCTCCGGAAAATCGCCGATAAATTCATTCAGCAACGCGTAACCGAAGTCTTTAACACCGAAACCTAAATTTTTCTTCTTTAAATCTTGACCGGCGAAAGTCAGCGGCACAAAACCGTTTTTGTCACCGTGAAGTTTTGCCGTTTCGTGCAGTACGTCATGAATCTGTTGCAGTTTTTTCTTAGGCTTGCGCATACCGTTTTTGCCGCAGTTAATAAGCCGCTGTTGCATTAGTTTATCTCTTTCGGCTTTTGACGCGGACGCTTGACTTTCAGCCGCCGCAACTTTTTCAGACGTAGAAATTTCAGCAGGCGTCGAAACATTTTCGGCAGGTTCTGAAACTTTAGGCGTTGAAACTTTGACCGGCGTCGAAATATTTTCGACAGGCGATGAGATTTCTGCAGGTGTCGAAATATTTTCAAGCGGCGTAAAAAGATTTTCGGCAGGTTCAAACGGTTCTTCAATCTGCGCGGGCATTTCGGATACTGGTTCGACGGAAATATTTTTATCCAAAACCGGCGCAACTTCAACCGGATTAACTTCAACCGGCATTGTAATTTCCTCTGCGTGCAACTCTGATATATCAGGCAGAAGATTTTCTGCAGGGGCAACCGTTTCAAGCGGCAGTGAAATTTCTGCAACAGGCGAAGATTCGGCAGGCAATAAATTTTCCGTGACAGAAATAATTTGAATTGACATACCAACTTCTGACGAAATTTCAACTTCTGATGAAAGTTCAACTTCAACCGGCGACGCAAATTTAATATTTTGCTTGACCTTGCCGGAAGATATAGGCATTGCGGAATTTTTATTTTCCTCCGCAGTAAGGCGAAAACCTACTGACCAATGCGGGTCTTCAAACCTTTTTTCAAGCTCGGCGATTTTTCTTTCAATCGCGGCAATTTTTATATCCGATTCCGATTTTTTATTTTCCGATAACGTCTCGGTTTCCGTGTCGGCAGTTTTAATTTCGGCTTGGACTTGAAAGGAATTATCCTCTTCCGCCTCCGTGCTAAGTGAATCAAGTGAAATAAATTCACTACAAGCGCTTTTAAATGACACGGAAGAATCCTTCCTGCCGATACCGATAAGATAAACGCCGTATTCGCGCAGACGCACGGCAAGCGGCGTATAATCGCTGTCATTAGAAACTATTGCGAAGATGTCGGCTTGATTTTTGTGAAACACGTCCATAACGTCAACAATCAGTGACATATCGGTAGCGTTTTTGCCGCTTGAAAAATCTATTTGGTGAACGGTGCGCAGACCGTAATGCAGGATACAATCATTCCATTTGCGCAGTGCCGGCTTTTCCCAATTGCCGTAAATGCGGCGGATAAAAACTTCTCCGCGTTTTTCAAGGTTATCCATTATTAGATTGCCAAAACGCGCAGAAATATTTTCGGCGTCAATGAATAGCGCGATTTTTTTTGTTTCGTCCATGACAATCACGCCTTAGAAACAGTCCAAAGACTTTATGGCGCCGAATTTTATAAGATCGCCGGCTTCAGTCGGATCACCTTCAAGAATAATCGCTTCAACTACTTTGAAGTCGTCCTCAGCGATTTGCACGCGCTCCGCCAAATTTTCTTCTTTAATTCTCTTCCACAAAGACTTCCTTGAAATTTTGGTGTCTTTATAAACTGCGTGATTGTAGAAGATATTCATGGACGATTCACTTTTACTTTCGTCACAGTTAAAAAAGACAAATACTTTGCTTGATTTTGCCATTAAAGCTTTCACACTCCAAACAATTTTTTTGTCGAACCGCCGCGCAGTATATCATTTATTTCATTTCAATGCAAATTTAGTGAGTAGTGAGTAGTGAGTAGTAAGTAGTTGTAATTCT
>JAFTEG010000230.1 GCA_017453765.1 Selenomonadaceae bacterium | reverse complement strand
TCCAACTCTGCTTTCCAATCCTGCGTGACGCCCTTTACATACCAAAATTCCGTGACGTAGCGGCGGACGCCCAATTCCCACGAAGTCTTTATAACCTTTTCAAAATCGACGTGACCGGTGCCGTAGGGAATTTCGCGGTACTTGCCGGGTACAGTCTCTTTCAAATGCACGGCAACAATGTGACCTTTACCGCTCCTCAAGTCGTCGGCAACGTCATTTCCATAAAGCAGGGACGCATTTGTAATATTGCCAACGTCGGGATAAACGCCCAAGTACGGCGAATCTACAAGGTTGACGTACTTCATAGCCTTGCCTACAGTGTCCATGAACGGCGTCTCCATAGTTTCAAAGCCGAGTTGCACGCCTTCTTTAGCCGCCATTTCTGTAGCAAGTTTAAGGTTGGTTAAAAAGTCTGCGCGGGTCTGATCGTCGCCTTGTTCGTAGTAAACGTCGTAACCTGCAAGCTGAATCGTGCGAATGCCGAGCCGCGCGGCAAGGCTAACCGCCTTCTGCATAATTTCCATACTGCGAACTTGCGTAGCTTTATCGTGACTGCCGAAAGGATATTTGCGGTGACCGCTCAAGCAGATTGAACGGAAAGGCAGGTTGACGGCACGCATTGCGGCTATAATCTCGTCAAATTGCCCGTCGGTGTAGTCAAGGCGTGCAAGTTTATCGTCGGTCTCATCAATGCTCATTTCGACGTAGTCAAAGCCGGCATTTTTAGCCGCTTGAAGTTTTTCAGCCCACGTCAAATTGCCCGGCATTGCTTTTTCATACAAGCCCAAAAGATATTTTTTCATAATAAATCTTCCTTAATTACGCCATAATCATTACGCATTACGCATTAACTCAGCCTTGACCGTAGTAGGCGTTGGGACCGTGTTTGCGCATGAAGTGCTTGTCTTGAATATGTTGAGGCGCACGAGCAACTTTCGGATTGTTAATTTCAGTGAACGTCGCCATTTTCGCAACTTCTTCCAAAACTACGGAATGGTAAACCGCCTGCGCCGCGTCTTTACCCCACGTGAAGGGACCGTGATTCGCGCAGATTACGGCAGGTACGTAGACGGGATTAATCTTGCGTTGCGTGAAGGTCTCTACAATGACGTTGCCGGTATTGAGTTCGTACGCTTCCTCAATTTCCTCTTTCGTCAAACTGCGCGTACAGGGAATGTCGCCATAAAAATAATCGGCGTGCGTCGTACCGTAAGCAGGAATATCACGTCCTGCTTGAGCCCACGATACTGCATGCGGGCTGTGGGTATGAACAATTCCGCCGATTTCGGGAAATGCTTTATAAAGAATGCGATGGGTTTCAGTATCGGAAGAGGGCTTAAGCTTGCCTTCAACCTTTTTTCCGTCGAGGTCGACAACTACCAAATCTTCCGGCGTCAACTCGTCATATTCAACGCCGCTGGGTTTAATAACAAACAAACCGCTTGCACGGTCAATGCCGCTTACGTTTCCCCAAGTGTAGGTGATAAGTTTGCGTTTGGGAAGTTCCATATTGGCGTCGTAGACTTTCTTTTTCAGTTCTTCCAGCATTTAAAAACTCTCCTCAAAAAACAAAGCAAGCGAGGACGGAGCATTACCGCCCTCGCCGCAAAAGCATTGTTACTTCTTACAAAAAGTATTTGTTACTTCCTAAGACAATGGGGAAATTTTATTTCTTGTCGATGATCTTTTCTTGGATCTTTTCAGCCATCTCTTTTTCAGAGAGCAAGTTTTTAAGGCCGATAACGGTAGCTTTAACGTCGCCGAAAGTGCCGACCAAAGATTCGGAGCAGAAAACGACATCGTAGTTGTTGGCGTTGGACTTCGCGTCGCCTACGTTGGTGTGGTAAATTTCAGCCTCAATGCCGAGCTTCTTGAAAGCTTTTTCGAGTTTCATTTTGATGATCTGGGAAGAACCCATGCCGCTGCCGCACGCAGCAATAACCTTCAATTTTGCCATTTAGAAGACTCCCTTCAAAAAACCTATATTTTACTCAGTCAATGACGACTTCATCGACGGAAACGCCTTGTTTCTTCGCCATTAACTCTTTGTAAGCATCATAATCCTCTGCAATGAGGAAGTACGTATCCTTGTTCATACGGTAGATAATCTGCGGAATTGCCAGCAGACCAATTACAACTATAACAACGCCGACGACGTGCAGATTGTTCATGATAACGCCGATTGCAGGCCACAAATAATCCCAGTCGGAGGAGCCGTGCCAGCCGCCGTACACACCGGTTAAGAAGTAGTGAGCCGCGAACGCGCCGCCCAAAACTTGGATAATGCCGCTGAAGAAAGGAATAATCGTCGCTGCACGAATGCCGCCCAAACGGTTTGCATAAACCGCGAAAGTCGCATTGTCAAAGAACAAGGGAACGAAGCCGCTGATTATAAGAATCGGGCTGTTGAAAACTATCAAGCCTAAAATCGCGAGAAGTTGACCGAATGCGCCGAACAAAAAGCCGATTGTAACTGCGTTGGGGTGACCGAAACCGTATACAGCCGCGCAGTCGACAGCCGGCATTGAACCGGGCAGAATCTTTTCCGAAATACCTTGAAATGAATTTGTCAACTCAGAAACGAACATGCGGATACCGAGTTGCAGGATTGTCAAGTAAACTGCGAAGTACAAGGATTTTTCAAGAATGTAGAAACCGAAGTTTTGATTGGGACCGAATCCCTTATCAATGCTGTGCATCAAGTCAGGTCCCAAAACCGTGATTATCGCACCAAAGAAGAAGAACATAAGCACGCCGGTTGCGACAACGTTTTCATTGAACATTGCCAAAAAGCCCGGCAGTTTCAAAGTCTCCAAAGATTTCTTCGGATCGCCGATTTTTCCTGCAATTTTGGACGTTATCCAAATACCGAACATCTGTTGGTGACCGGTTGCAAAGCCGCCGCCTTCAGAAAGTTTTGCGACCGGCTCAACGGTCAAGTTGGAACCTACCGCCCAGTAAGAACCTAACAGAATACCGAGCATTACGACGACTTGCGGGTCTTGCAGTTCAGGGAAACAGAAGAGAACGAGCCACAATGCCGTTGAAGATTGCTGTACCATGACGTGACCGGTTATGAACAGCGTGCGGATTTTGGTGTACTTGCGGAAGAGAACCAGCAGAATGTTCATTGTAAAAGCAAGCAATAATACCAACATCATCATGGAAAATGAACGTCCCACATTTTCAACCGACATCTGCGCCGCCGCTTGTCCGAAGTACGGGTCTATAACCGCCGCCGAAAGTTCAAAACGGTCTTTCAAGCCTACCAACACCGGTCGGAAGTTTCCTACCAAGCCGCCCGATGCAACGCCCAAAATCATGTAACCGACTGTCGCCTTGATAAAACCTGCTATACATTCGTGTATCGGTTTACCGAGAAGTAAGTAACCGACCAATACGATAAATCCAATGAAGAATTGAGGCTTAGTCAGTATGTTGTTTTGGAAAAAGCCCCATATATCAAGTAAAAATTCCATAAAATCCTCTCCCTTATTCAGGAATAATTAACCGAATCATCAATCGGCTTAAGCATTATTCTTCAATCTTTACGAGATCTTCCGGAGTCTTTGCCTCAAGGATTTTAGCGAACTTTTCTTCATCGGACATGGTTTCTACGAGTAATGCCAAATTTTGAAGGTGAATGTTATTATCTGTCGATGCCAAAACTACAAAAACGCGCGCGTCCTTGTCGGGATCATCGGGATCAAAATGTACCGGCTCTTCCGTCTTCATAAAGCACATAGCCGTTTCGTTTACGCCAACGCCTTCCTGCGCGTGCGGAATGCAAAGATTAGGTGCAATGACAATGTACGGTCCGAGTTCTTCGACCTTTTTAATAATTTCGTCCGGATAAACCGGCTTAATTGCGCCTTGATCAAGCAAAGGTTGACAAGCGGCACGAACCGCGTCACGCCAATCGGCAAAACCTTTGTGGAATGAATATCTGCCTTTTTCTACTAATTCCTTAAGCATTAACTTAATTCCCTCTCTTCTTTTAAGATTTTTACTGCTACGCCGCTTTTTGATAATCTATTGCTAATAATTTACTAATAATAATTTACTGCTACGAAGCTATGACAATTTCTATTCCGTGTTTTCTGAGACTTTCCAAAATTGTTTTGTCTGCCTCTTCGTCCGTTACCAGTACAATTTTCTTTTCGTACCTGCTGCTGCCGTAAGAATTTTCCCTGTCAACGCGTTTTTGCAATTTGGTATGGTCAGCCAAAACGTAGACTCTCTCGCTTTTCGTCCTGCTTATCATTGATTCGTTTATACCGATTTCCGTCGGGATATCGTACCTAAATTCGCCGTCATCGTAAACTGCCGCGCAACCGATAAAAATTTTGTCAACCGTCACTGAAAGGAGATTTCTCATAACATAATCACCAATCATAACGCGATTTCTCATTTCGCCGCCGGTAAGACATACCGTAACGCCGTCGGAATATTTTTCACCTATTGCCCAGCCGTTGTTCGTGTAGACGAAGACTTTTTTATTTTCCACGTACTTCAGCATATTAAGTGCAATTCTACTGCCGTTAATGAAAAGCGAATCGCCGTCCGCAATGTACCTTGCCGCATATCTTGATATTAAATCACGCCATTTCATAATCGCCTCATTGAACAGGGTAGTTCCGTGAATATTTCCCCACGAAACTACCCCGCCGTGAGTGCGACAGACTAACCGGCGATCTTCCATTAGCTGTAAATCACGCCGAACAGTCATTTCCGAAACTTTGTACAGTTTTGCAATATCTCGAATAGTAGCTCCGCCTTTTTCCGCAAGCATTTGCAGAATATCTTCTCGACGCTTTTGTATCGTTGACTGATTATTTTTCATGGCTTTTTACCGTGTAACACTGAATTTTTCTAAGCTTAGTTTGTGTCGCGCAGTTTATGCCGTCCGCAAATTGCGTAATTGACACTCTCCACGCCTAAAGGCGGGGGATTGATGAGAAGTTTGAACTCTGTAGAGGTCAGTCCTTATTCGCTAACGTGCGCCCTTATTCTCAAAGGCAATGCCAAGTTGCCACTACACTGTTACCCGAAGGCTTCAGCTTACTTTTTCTGCGTTTTTTGTTAAAGCGGAAGGCTAACCACTATTCAATGGTTGCGGCTTATACCCCCATGCTAAAGCTAGGGGTTTTACGCCGCTTTTCGATAATTAGCAAAACAAAAGCTGAAAACGGTATTACAAGCAGGAGCGGAACGGAATATTCTGCGGATGCTCGAAGCAATCCTCGAATCCTCTCTGGTGGTGATAATAAATTTTGTCTTTATCTTGCGGATAGGTGTACTTGCCGCCGACTTGCCAGAAGAAGGGGTGGAATTTGTATTCGTTTCTGTCCTTCTTAAATTCGTAGAGCAGTTTAATTTCTTCGCAGTCTGCTTGGAAGTTCGTCCAAACGTCCCAGTGAATCGGAATGACAACTTTGCACTGCAGATTTTCAGCCATACGCAGTACGTCAATCGAAGTCATTTTATCCTGCATGCCAATGGGGTTTTCGCCGAATGAACCGAAGGCAACGTCAATGTCTTAATCCTTGCCATGTTTCGCAAAATAAATTGAGAAGTGCGAATCGCCGGAATGGTAGATATTGCCGCCGGGTGTCTTTAAGAGATAGTTTACGGCTTTTTCGTCCATATCCGTCGGGCATTTCCCCGTTAATTCTTCGCGATCGGGACCCGTTGAATCCGTAGTGACGATACAGGTACGATCGAAACTGTCAAGACAAATAATTTCAATATCTTTAATTTTAAAGCTGTCGCCCGGTTTAACTTCGCGGCAACGCTCTTGCGGTACGCCCCATTTTACCCATGTTTCAATGGATTTTTTGGGACCGATGAAAGGTACGGGAATTTCTTTTCCGTCTTCAATGGTAGTCATGCCGCTGTTAATTACATGCGCCGCCCATTCTGCCGACATATGGTCTTGGTGATAGTGAGTGGCAAGTACCGCGTCAACTTGTTTGAAGGCGAAAGGATCAATTACAAAAGGAACATTGCGCAGATTGGGTTGCATGTTGCGGCAGCCGCACATATTCGCCATTTGGTGACCGACTTTCATTTTGCCGTCGCCGTGCGTACGTTTGCCGTTTCCGCACCAAAGGTCTATCGTAATGTTGGCGCCGCCGGGAGTCTTAAACCAAATGCCGGTACAACCGAGCCACCACATTGCCACTTGACCTTCAGGAACAACTGCATTTTCAATGTCTTCTACAAGCCAAGTACCCCATTCAGGGAACGTGCTCATTATCCATTTTTCACGAGTCATTTCAGAAACTTTACTCATTCAAACTTCCCCTTTCACAAAAAATAATCACTTCTTTAAACCTGTCCGCAATAACCCTCCTTTTTGCGGACAAACCTCCCCTTTTTAAACCGTGAACCCGCTTTTCAGCAACTCTTAAACGGTTATGTTCACTTTTAAACCACTTCAATTATTTCAGAAAATTATAAACTGTCTTTTACGTAAAGTCAACGGCTTATTTGTTAGTTTTATGTGATTTTCGGAAGAAAATTTTACATGCAAATTCGCGCTATCATTAAGACTGACTATCATTTTACAGAATATTCCTTTCTTGACTAGGTAGGGTTAAACTGATAAAATTCACGCAATAAAACCGTTGTTTAAGCAACTCTCGGCAACGTCACTATCACTTCAAAAATGCATTTTGGCGGAGGTGAATTTATAGCTGTCAAGACTCTGCTTAACTGAAATTAATTTTGTTAATTTTTTGTTTGCAGATTGATTTTAATTTTTCTGTCAAATATTACGAAAGGAAAAATTTATCGGTATTTGTAAGCGTTTCTCCTGCGGTTAAACCTAAGCTTAAATGTGTTGCGAATTAACATAAAATTTGTAGATTAACATAAACCTTACCACTAACCTAAACCTTACCACTAACATAAACTTTAAAAGGCTAACATAAACCTTACAAATACTCGGTAACGGTATCACATCATGTATAAATATTTTAAAAGTATTTTTGCGGCAGTTGCGGTGCTGTGCATGGCGGTATTTTTAACAGGTTGCGGCGCAAGCGGCAATTCCAAAACAGCGCAGGAACAATTTTTGCATATGGCAACCGGTAATACCTCCGGCACTTATTATCCTATCGGCGGCGCGATAAGCGAGCTTTTAAATAAAGACATTAAGAATATGCATTCAAGCGTTCAAGCTACCAGCGGCTCCATTGCCAACCTTAACCTGCTTAAAGACGGTACCGTAGAATTTGCCATTGTACAAAATGATATCGCCAATTACGCTTTAAACGGCACCGAAATGTTTAAAGATCAAAATAAACATCAGTATGAAACGCTCAGAGGACTTGCGACGCTGTATCCCGAAAGTTGCCAATGCGTGACATTCCAATCTTCCGGCATTAAATCAATCGCTGACCTTAAAGGCAAAAAAGTTTCCGTCGGTGCAGAAGGCAGCGGCGTTGAGGCTAATGCACGCCAAATTCTTGCCGCGTACGGCTTGACTTATGATGACATTGAACCGCAGTACCTTTCCTTCTCTGCCGGTGCAAAGGCATTGAAAGAAAAAACCATTGACGCCGCATTCTTAACCGCAGGCGCTCCTACTGCCGCAGTTCAAGACGTTGCAACGCAAGAACCCATTCGCCTTCTCGGCATTGACGACGAACATTTCAAAATCCTTTCCGAAAAATATCCCTTCTACAAGAGAATTACCATTCCGAAAGGCACGTACACCAATTTAGATGAAGACGTTAAAACCCTTTCAGTCATGGCGCTTTTGGTCTGTAATGACAGAATCAATGACGATTTGGGATATCAAATTACAAAGACGATTTACACGCACCTTGACGACTTGAAAGCGGCGCATCCTGCATTTTCCGGCTTGAGTGAAAAGCAGGCTGTGGAAGGTATGACGATTGAGATTAACGGCGGCGCCAAAAAATTCTTTGACGAATACGAAAATCCGGTAAAATAATTTCAATCGGCGTAACGTCAGAATTTAACGTTACTTCAGCATTTAAATTACTTTGAAATAAAAAAAGAGTCGCGGGAGTTTATCCTGCGGCTTTTTAGGTTTCAGACTTTTTTGCATTGTAGTTTGAAATTTTTGTTGTAAAATATGCGCGTCACCAAGTACTCCTGAGTCTAATGACAAAAGGGGGTGACCGGATTGGAGTGGTTTTTTGACATAATAAAAATGATCGCGGCTAACGTGCTTTCAAAGTACGTCGGCAAGTGGTTCGATCAGCTCCTTAAAAAGTTTTGGTGACGAACCCAAAACCTTTGGCGTCTGAATAGACGCAACCCCCAAGAATCTCGCCAGATTTCTTGGGGGCTTTTTTTGCGCCTGTGACAAGCTTGGAATGGTTTTTCGATTATTTTTTCTAACTTACACGCTGAAATTTTACCACAGCGCCAAACCTTTTGCAACTTATTTTTTTATCCAGCCGAACTCTTCAAAACTTTGGCGGAAATTAATTCGTTCGTAAAAATCTTTCATAGTGGTAGGCGTCTGAAAAATCGGTACGCGCTCCAATGCAAAGAAGTTACTGCCTAAATCGACGTTGCCGTACTTAATCGTAAAGGCGCCTTTGTAGCCGACTTCCCTTGCAATTCCGGCAATATGCAGATTGTAAGTGCCGGTAGGATACGCGACGAAGTCAACGGCGTGACCTAATTTTTCTTCAAGAATCTGTTTTGACTTCAGCAACTCCGTACGCATGGCGTCATCGGGCAACTCCTCAAGCGCAATGTGATTCAGCGTGTGGGACTGCATTGTAATGCCGTTTTCTTCCATTTCGTTAAGCTCGTCCCACGTCATATAGCCTTCCTTGCCGACAAGCGCGGGAATTATGAAAATGGTGGCACGCAGACCGTACTTTTGCAGAATCGGAAAGGCGTTTTCGTAGTTGTCACTGTAGCCGTCGTCGAACGTTATCAGCACGGGTTTGGGCGGCAATTCCAATTCACCTTCCAACGCGCTTAACAATGCGTCCGGCGTAATTGCAACGTAGCCGTTTTCAACCAAATAATTCATCTGCGCGTCGAAGTCGTCAAGGTGAACGGCAAGATAGCTGTTGCCGTTTTTAATTTGGTGATAATTCAGCACCAAAATTTTAGGACCGGCGGCAATTTCTGAAATCGGCTGAGCCTCTGTTAATGCGTAATTCGTAAGGCGTAATGCGTAATGTGAGGGTTCAAAGGCAAAAATTATCCACCCAATTATTATCGTTAAGACAAGAAAAAACTTTTTCATTTAAGCTAGCCCCTAAATCCTAGCCCCTAGCCCCTAATCCTTAGGACGTTCGCCGGTCTTGCCGGTAAATTTATGATAGTTGCCGCCTTTACGTCTGTCCATAAGCTCCGCAAAAAGATTTTCCGGCTTAATTCCGTGAAACGCCAAAAGTACAAGGCAGTGATACCACAGATCGCCCATTTCGTAGAGTATATCTTTTTCAACGCCGTTTTTGGACGCTATAATCGTCTCTACCGCCTCTTCGCCGACTTTCTTAAGTATTTTATCCTGCCCCGCGCCGAAAAGGTAATTTGTATATGAACCTTCGACGGGGTGACGCTGCCTGTCCTTTATCACGGAGTAAAGCTCGTACAAAATCAGTGCAGGATTTTCCTGCGGCGGCTGTTCGACTACGGCAGGCAATTTGTCATTAGCATCAAGTCTGCGCCCACTGAAACAAGAATACGTACCGGTGTGACACGCAACGCCGGTTTGATGAACTACCACTAAAAGCGCGTCGCCGTCGCAGTCATAGTACAGCGCCTTGACCTGCTGAACGTTGCCGCTGGTTTCGCCCTTCTTCCAAAGTTTTTGACGACTGCGGCTGTAAAAATGCGTGTAGCCGGTTTCAATCGTCTTTTTAAGCGATTCTTCATTCATATAGGCAAGCATTAACACCTGCCCGCTTTCTTCCTGCACAATCGCGGGTACAAGCCCGTGTACGTTAAATTTAATTTTGCTAATATCAATTTCCATTAACCCGCTACCTCCTAAAAATTTTTCTTTAAAATTTTCAACAAAATTATTTTTTCTCCTGCAACAAAACTTTTCGACGATTGACAGCACCTTATTTTACAAATCGCGGCTTTAAAATCAGAGTCACAAAATAAATTGCTGACGCGCAAACAACAATCGTTGAACCAGCCGCAGAATTTATTTCATATGCCAAAAATAATCCCGCGACGCCCGAAGTCAGAGCAATGGCGACGCTTAATAAATGATACGGTTTGACGGAATTTGTTACATTTCGCGCAGCCGCCGCAGGTAAAACCAACAGCGCGTTGATTATCAAAATTCCTACCCATTGAATGCTTAACGCCACGACGACTGCCAACATTACCGCGAAAATTGATTCGACGACCAGCGTATTTATTCCGCGACTGCGCGCCAAAGTTTTATTAACCGACGCTATCAACAATCGATTGAAAAGTATTGCCCACAAAATTAAAACCGCCACGAAGACTGCCGCCAAATAAATTAAATCGTCTTTTGAAATGCTTAACAAGTCGCCGATTAGAAAGCGCGAAAATTTATTAAACTTGCCGCCCGCCGACATCAACATTAAACCCAGTGCTATTGCCGTCGAGCTGAACACGCCGATAACCGTATCTGCGCCGCTGTGTGATTTATTTTTTATATAGGTTATCATCAGCGCAAAGATTATTGAAAATGCCAATAAGCCGACAATTTCTTCGTCGACGCCGATTAATGCGCCGATTGCAATTCCGGTAAATGCGCCGTGTCCCAACGAGTCAGAAAAAAACGCCATCCGATTTGACACGACCATTGTTGAAAGTATTCCAAAAAGCGGTGTTACAAGCAGGACGGCACATAACGCATTGCGCATAAATTCAAATTCAAACATTCAACTGCTCCGTATAAAGTTTGTTAATAAAATTTTATCACTATTGTCAATCTGCGCAAAATTAGCAGCTAGTAACTAGCAACTGGCAACTAGCGATCTAGCTTTTAGGTTGGAGAATTGAACAAAAAAATTTTTTATGATATACTCTTAAATAATTTTTTTTTGTAAAATCAAGCGTGGAAATTTTTTTATAAACTTCTTTTCTTTTGGCGCAAAAGCTGTCAAAAAGAAAACAAGTCCGCAGAAGTCGCGTCCGGCGACTTGTGCGGACGGGCGCGCATCCTTGCGCGCCTTCCCTCCTATTTGCATTTACTTAATCAACAAGCGCAAAAAATTTTTGCGAAACTTGGGAGAGAAAAAATTTTGGATTTAATGGAAATTTTCACGAAGGGCGGACCGGTAATGTATTTATTGCTGGCGACTTCGATAATCGTTGCCGCGATTGGCATTGAACGACTTAGATTTTACGGCTACGTTGAAAGCGGCAGTGAAAATTTTCTCTTCAACTTAAAGGGAAGATTGCGTGCGCATAAGGCGGAAGACGTTTTAAGTTATTGTCGACAGAAAAAAAGTTGTTTGAGGGAAATTGCCGTTGCGGGAATTTCGGCGGCACTTAACGGCGAAAACGTGGAAGTCGCGATGAATCTTGTATACGAAGAAGTTGCAATGAACCTTCGCGCCCGCTTGAATTATTTGTCAATGATTGTGACATTGGCGCCGCTTTTGGGCTTGCTCGGAACAATTTTTGGAATGATTGAAACGTTTAACATTTTCAGCGTGCAGGCGGGTCAATCGTTGGCGATAACGGGCGGCATCGGTGAAGCGTTAATCGCGACTGCAACTGGACTTTGCGTGGCAATTTTCGCGCTGATTGTCCACACCTACTTTACACAAAGACTTGACGAAATACTTTCCAAACTCGATAAAACAATTTTGCTGGTGCTCGGAAAATTCGGCGGAGGAAGTGAATTAAATGAAACGCCGCGACTTTCGCGAAATGAAACAGCCGACAGTTATGATTATACCGATGATTGATATAATGTTGTTCCTGCTGGTATTTTTTATGCTCGGCACAATTTATATGGTGCAGACAACTTCTTTGCAAGTCACACTTCCGAAGGCGGCAAGCGGCAACGTTGAAACGCGCCCGAACGTCATATCAATCACGGTGACGGCTGACGGAAATATTCTTTATGAAAGTGACGCAACGTCCGCTGAAAATTTGCCGCAAAAAATTTCTGCAACGCTTGAATCAAATTCCGAAACGGTTTTTCTGATTCGCGGTGATAAATCTGCGCGGTACGAAAATGTTGTGTCGGTGTTGGACTTGCTGAAAAAATCCGGCGCACGTCACGTATCCATTGCAACAAGCAAAGAATAAATTATCATGAAAAAAATTTTAATGTCGCTGTTGATTATGACGGCGTTTTTTATTTTCGGCTGTAAAGATTCCGTGATTTACGAACGCACGGAAAAAATTATGGGAACAATTGTTACACTTAAGGCGACAGGTGACGACGCAAAAATTGCCGTTGATGAAAGTTTTGAAAAAATTTTTGCCTTCGTCGAAGATGTGAAAATTGATGTAAAAAATTTAAACGACGGCGCAGGTAACGGCAACTTTATAAAAATTAGTCCGAACGTCTTTGAAGTATTAAAAATTTCGCAAAGTTATTCGGAAGTTACGAGCGGCGCGTTTGACGTGACGATTGGCGCGGCGGTCGATTTGTGGAAAGTCGCGAAGAAAAATAAAATCCTTCCGTCGCAGGAAGAAGTTGACGACGTGAAAAATTTTGTCGGCTACAATCACTTGCACCTTGACGAAAAAAATTGCAGTGCCTACGTTGACACTGCGGGAGTTAAAATAAATTTGGGCGGCGTCGGCAAAGGTTATGGCGTCGACATTGCGCGGAAAATTTTTGCCAAACATAAAATTTCTGACGGACTTATTGATTTTGGCACAAGTACGATTTATGCTATTGGCAAAAAGAAAATTGGCTTGAAAAATCCGCGCGGTGAAAATTTGGTTGACGTTTTGGAAATTGAAAACTCCGCCATTTCGACTTCAGGTGATTACGAAAATTTTTTTGAAGTCGACGGCAAGCGTTATCATCACATAATCGATCCGCAAACTTGCAAGCCTGTTGACGGCGGCGTAATTTCCGCGACGGTTACCGTTTCGAGTGAAATAGAAAATTGCGGGACTGTCGCCGATATTTTAAGCACATCAATTTTTATTCTTGACGAAGTGAAAAGTAAAAATATTTTCCCGCAGGATAAAATTAATTTTGTTGTCACTCACGAAATTTTTGGTAAATTAAAATAAAATTTGTGATATAATCGCGGAAAAAATTGAAAGGAAATTTTTACGTGAATAAAGCTTTTTATGACAACGAAAGAGAAATTGACCTCGACGAACAGAAAAGATTATATCGGCGCGAAAAAAAAATTATTTGGGCGCGGACAGCAGTTTTTATCGCGGGAATTTTAAGTTTGGCAATCGGCGCGGACGGATACCATAACGCGTACATTGTCGCGACAATTTTGTTTATGATTTTTTTCAGTTTGGTTGGGCGTCACGACGAAATTAATCGGCGACAAAGATTTTTGATAAGTCGCCTAAATGTTTTAAATTCGTACATTGTGCGGGCACGCGGCACTTGGCGCAAACGTTCCAACGACGGCGGAAATTATCTTGACGACGACCGACCGCAAGACGTTGACCTTTACATTTTCGGCAAGGGCTCAATCTTTCAATACATCTGCGCGGCAAGGACTAAGCGCGGACGTGACAGGTTGGCGAAATCTTTTTCACCGATACCGCCGAAAGACTTTGCGGAAGTGCGCTTGCGTCAAAAAGGAGTTGCCGAACTTTTACAGCGCCCGCGATTGTCGCTTGACCTTGAAGCATTGGCGCGACTTATGCCCAACAATCACGACACAACGCCGCTGATTAAGGCAATGGAAGAACCGATACCGCACATCAGAAAAATTTTTTATCTGCGTTTCGTGCCGGTACCGATTATGATTTTAATTGCCGCGCTTGCCTTAACGGGAAATATCGACTCAATGTCCGCATTATTTTTACTGCCAATCGTGCCGATACTTTCACTTGCGCTTGCCGTCGCAATGTTGACGCGAACTTCAGAAATTTTAAAGCCGCTTAAAATGTTGTCGCAGGAATTAAGATTGTATCAAGCAATTTTTGAAAGGCTGGAGTCGACGGATTTTAATTCATCAAGCCTTAGAAAAATTCGCGACACATTGACGGAGGAAGTTTCGGCGGCGCAAAAATTAAAATTGCTAACGTTGCTTGTAAGATTCGTAAACACGCGCAAAAATCCCGTCGCATATCTTTTCGGCCACGCGTTATTTTTAATGGATTTTTTCTGCGTGGCGTCAT
>JAFTEG010000229.1 GCA_017453765.1 Selenomonadaceae bacterium | reverse complement strand
TCGTCATTGTCGGTGTTGTCAACCGTTACAATTTCGTCCTCGTCGTAGTCGTCATCATTACTGCCGTCGTCTTCGGCTATAACTTCTGCCGTGACGTTTTCAACTTCCGCCGTTTCAACTTCTGCCGTGTCTTCTTCGTTCGACCAGTTGTAGCTTACAAAATCATATCCCGTGACGCCGAAAACACAAACGCAATTATATTTCAATTCGTAAGCGTGAAGTTCCATATTCGAGTTCAAGAAATCAAACGTTTCAACGTAAGCAACTTCGTTGCCGTTGGCGTCATATTTAATCTTTTTGCGTGTCGTAGCTTCTTGACCCAATCCCATAAGTCTCGAACAAGCGGTTTCATGTGCAAACGTTACGGTTTTTTCCGTGCGGCTAATCACTTCGTAGCAAATGTCGTGCAGGACATAAGTCGTACCGACTTCAAACTTCGCGGTTGCGATAGTCGCGCTTGCCTCCTGTACCTTAATCTTCGTCATTTCTGTTTCCTCCTTAGAATTTAAATCTTTGTTTAACTTCTGACATTGCGAATTGTAACACTTTATTTTTATTCTGTCAACACTTTTTTTATGTGACTAAATAAATTTTATGTTGACAGTAAAAAATTTTTTTACTACAATAACGCAAAAGGAGGTTGGATTTATGATTGATAAAATTTTTGAACTCTCTATTGCCGACAAGATTAAACGCATTTTGCAATATCGCGGTATGCAAATTTCCCAGCTTAGCGTTGAATTTAATCGCCGCTACGGTACTAGCTATAGTCCAAATAGTTTTCGCAACAAACTCAATAACGGCGCGCTGTCTTTTGATGACGTCGAAAAAATTGGCGCTATTTTAAATTTTACCGTCGAAATTAAAATCAAAGACTAATCGCCTGTTGGTACGTATTCGCGGAAGGTGACATCCAATTTGTTTGTCAAGACGTTACCGCCGCCCGTCCAATGCAACACCGATTCTTGCACGTCGTCAATCACAAATTCGTTTTCGCCGTAAACCGTGTTGCCGATAATCAAAAAGTTAGGCTCGCCGCGTTGACACATTTCACGCAACTTCAACGCCTCACTTCCGGCGTGACGCCTAAACACGATATCAGCGTAATTGTCAAGGTAATTTCCTCAAGTTCCCGCCCCGTAAACTCTAAAACCGGCGGACGTCCAATGATTTCGTGCGTGGCGTATTTAGCCTTCGTCGTACGTTTGTAACTATCAAAAGTCACTACGCGCCGCGCTGATACTTCAAAAACTAATTCACCGAAGGCGCCAATTATCATACTATCACCCGCCTATAAAAACATTCGGCGATCCGTTTATGTGGTGACCTGCCATTCCGCAACCGACGCAAGCGGTACTATCTTCAATGCGCGTCGCAGGCTTGCCGTTTATAAAAACTGTACTTGATCCGCTGGTTGAAACAAAACTGCCGCCATGAGGGCAGGCGATTGAGCCCGTGTCACCTAATCGGTGCGCGGGTTTTCCATTTATAAAGACATTGGGACTTCCCTCCGTGTTAGTTCCCGTCCTGCCGTGCGGGCAGCAGTCCGGTATGCCTAAATCACAAGTTCCCGTCGTCCCGTCGTCTATTCGTGTTGCCGCCGGCATTTCTGTCACCTACCCTTCATTGATAAAGATATTCTTGCCTTTCAGCGTCATATTTTCTTCACTGACGATTGAAATTTCTTTGTCACATTTAATTTCAAGCGTACCTTTGCATTCCACTTTAAGCGCGTGTTGCTTGCGGTTATACTCTACCGACGTGCCGTCTTTAAAATCGATTCGCATAACGTCCTGCGCATTGGCATTCGGCTTGCTTTTGTCGTGAAACCTACTGCCGATTATCCAACCTTCGCCCGTTGTATCTGCGTTCGTCGCAAAAAGACACAAAACCGTTTCGCCAATGTCAGGGAGTGCATACGCCTTATTGTCAAGCGCCCATAAAGTCATAATCGGCAACTCGGCGCTTACTACGTTGTCTTTATCTTCAAAAGTCACCCGCGCCGAATGTCGCGCCGGATAAACTTCACTGACAATGCCTTCTTTTACTAAATCGCGTGCCTCGCCTTCCATAATTCCACCTACTAAAAAAGCGCCTGAGCCTTTTCAGCCCGCGCCTTTGATATTCTCTCGTTTGCAATTTTGTAATATTTCTCATCAATCTCAAAACCGATAAAGTGCCGATTAGTCTTTATGCACGCCTCCGCCGTCGTGCCGCTCCCCATAAAACACTCCAATACTACGTCGCCCTCACGGCTTGTATTTTTTACTATTTTTTCAATGAGTTCAAGCGGTTTTTGTGAT
>JAFTEG010000228.1 GCA_017453765.1 Selenomonadaceae bacterium | reverse complement strand
TACTTACTACTTACTAAAAGGAGGTGAAACCGTTACAGTCTTTTGAATGAGAGTTTAAAAGGTAAGTAACGGGCTTCGTATGTCGAGCGAGAATAAAAATATCGAGACGAGCGAATCCGGCACAAATGTCAGCTCTCAACAAATAGTTAAAGAGCTATACGATAAAGCCATAAAAAACGGCAGGCGATTGTATCAAAGTGATTTAAACGATCTTGTTGAGGCAAAGAGTAACCTCGATACAGACATTGAAACATCTGTCGAAGTAGTTGACAGTATTTATGCTGAATTAATAAGCAAGGGCATAGAAATTATTGACGACGAACAGGACGGCGGTATTGGCGAAAACATAAATTTAAGGATTGACGACGCGGTAAATGCAGATAACTTGTCGAGAAATGCCGACGTATACGACTCTAACCGCAATATAAATGCCATAATAGATCCACAGGTTCTGCCTAATTCAAATGAAGTTGACAATATCTCCGGCGAAACTGCCGCGTCCATAAAGGCGCCTGAAACTGACACCAGTATCGACAGCGGCATTGACGACCCCGTAAGAATGTACCTTAAAGAAATTGGGCGCGTTCCTCTTTTGACCGGTGAACAAGAAGTCAGATTGGCAAAAATTATGGAAAATCGCGCAAATGACGAAGAATCGGCGTTGCAAGCACAAAAAGATTTGGCTGAGGCTAATTTGCGTCTTGTAGTAAGCATTGCCAAAAGGTATATTGGACGCGGTATGCTTTTTTTGGATTTAATTCAAGAAGGCAATCTCGGTCTTATCAAGGCTGTTGAAAAATTTGACTACAAAAAAGGTTACAAGTTCAGCACCTACGCTACGTGGTGGATACGTCAAGCGATAACCCGCGCCATTGCCGACCAAGCGCGTACCATTCGTATTCCCGTTCATATGGTTGAGACGATTAACAAATTGATTCGCGTACAAAGGCAACTTTTACAAAAACTCGGCAGAGACCCTACACCTGAAGAAATCGCCAAAGAAATGGAAGTGTCCGTCGATAAAGTTTTGGAAATTATGAAAATCGCGCAGGAACCCGTTTCTTTGGAGACGCCGATAGGTGAGGAAGAAGATTCGCATTTAGGCGACTTCATAGAAGATCGCGACGCTCAGGCTCCCGCAGACGCGGCGGCTGACGTACTTTTACGCGAACAACTCACCGAAGTTTTGGGTACCTTGACTGACCGCGAAAAGCAAGTTTTAATGTTGCGTTTCGGCTTACAGGACGGCAAGGCGCGTACTTTGGAAGAAGTCGGCAAAAATTTCAAAGTTACACGCGAACGCATTAGGCAGATTGAGGCTAAGGCGCTTAGAAAACTTCGCCACCCCAGCCGCAGTAAAAAGCTTAAGGATTTTTTAGATTAGATAAAAACTTTTGCAACTCTTTTTCGACATTGAAAGGGGTTGCAAATTTTTTTATTAGGGCGTGTTGATTAATTTAATTTATAATAAATTTTTAAGGTTTTTAGGATTTACTTTTTCTTTTGCGCCAAAAGAAATTGCGCGGACGGGCGGGCAAAGCTCATTAATCATTCGCTTCGCCCACTGCACGCCCCGCTATAATTGCAGCTCTTACGTAATTTGCAACGTTTTCAATTTTGATTTATTCAACACGACATAGCTACCGGCTAACAAGCAGGAAAAATTTTCAATGCGGCGAAAGTCTTTGCAAGGTGATTAAAATGACTGCAAAAACTGACATGCTCAAAGGCGAATGGTACGACGCAAATTTTGACGAAGAACTTTGGCGCGAAAGAATTTTTGTAAAAGACCTTTGCTTGGAGCTTAACAATACAAAAATGGCGGACGATAAAGCGCGGCGTGATATCCTGCGAAAAATTTTGCCGAACGTCGATGCCGATGCCGTAGATATTTTTTCGCCGTTCATGGTTGACTACGGCTACAATGTCTTTCTCGGCGCGGGAACTTTTTTTAACCACAACGTTTACCTTATGGACTGCGCAGAAATTCGGCTGGGCAAAAAATGTTTCGTGGGACCGAACTGCGGCTTTTATACGGCGATTCACCCTTTGGACGTTGAAAGGCGAAATGCCGGTTTTGAAATGGCTAAACCTATTACAATCGGCGATAACGTATGGATAGGCGGCGGCGTTACGATTTTGCCCGGCGTCACGATAGGTGAAGGCTCGGTTATAGGCGCGGGCAGTGTTGTAACTAAATACATTCCATCCGGCGTCGTGGCATTCGGTAACCCCTGCAAAGTCGCTCGTAAAATTCAGGAAGGATAAAATGATTGACGTACAAAACCAAGCAGATACACGTGGAATAAAAATTCAGCGGACGGGTGTAACAAAAGTTCACCTTCCGCTTTTAATTTCGGACGGCGGAAATATTCAGCAAGTCACCGCGCAGATTCGATTCACCGTGTCGCTGAGTAAAAACCTGCGCGGCACGCATATGAGCCGATTAATGGAAATTTTGCACGATTGGACTTCAACGCCGATAAAAATTTCGTACGTGGAAAAAATTTTACTTGACGCACAAACAAAATTGGACGCGGACGGCTCGGCGATTCAAATTAATTTTAAATACTTCGTCGAACAATCCGCCCCCGTTTCCGAAAGAAAATCTCTAATCGACGTTGACTGCGAAATTGCAGGTGAGCTTTACAAAAATTCGCGTATGAAATTAAGTATCGGCTTAATCGTGCCGTTTACGTCGCTTTGTCCGTGCAGTCGCGAAATTTCAAGTTTCGGTGCGCACAATCAGCGGTCGATTTGCAAAGTGAAGTTGGACGTTGCCGACATTGACAAGGCGGCTGATTTCGGCATAGAAAAAATTTTTCGCCTTATCGAGTCGCAGGGTTCAAGCAAGGTCTTTCCAATTCTCAAGCGCGAAGATGAAAAATTTGTCACGGAATGCGCCTATGAAAATGCAAAGTTTGTTGAGGACATTTTGCGTGACGTGGTAATTGCTCTGCGCGGCGTTGAAAATATTTCCGGTTTTGAAGTGGAATGCGAAAATTTCGAGTCGATTCACAACCACAACGCGTATGCTTATTTTAGGGAAGAGGGAAGAGAGATTAGGAGCTAGGGGCTAGTAAAACTACTCTTCACTCCTCACTCTTCACTCCTAACTCTTCACTCCTAACTCTTCACTCCTCACTAACATCTTGACATAAAAAAGATTTTTACATAAAATTTTTTAAATCAGATTCGGTGAAAATTTATGTAAAGGAAGTGATAACGTGGAGTCTTACTTAAAAACTTTTACTGACATAATGCCGTTGGACGTGCTGTTGGGATTTATCTGCCTATTCATATTCGGCGTGATATTGGGCGCGGCAATATGTCTTCCCTACGTCCATAAACGTTCCACATTGCCGCTTGAAAAACTCAGCGGCGATTGGATATGGCATTACAAGCCGGATTTGGTATTGTGCATTGTAGGTTGCGTGGTTTTCATAATAATGGCGTTTCTGCTTATAAGCGGCGTCTGGCGTTTAACTTAGCCGTGAAAATTTCTTGCAATGTAAAAATCTGTTTGATATAATAAGCGCCGTTACAGTAAAGTAAAATAAAGGGAGAGATACGTTAATGATGAAGTTGGAGAAAAAGCAGGTAAAAATCGTAAGCATAATAATTGCGCTGGTTTTTATCGGCAGTGTGGTAGCGTTGGCACTTACCCAGAGCGGCGGCATTGCGTCGGCGGCGCCGTCAAGTACCGTCGGTGTTGTCGATATGTCGCAGGTTATGATGCAACACCCCGACAGACAAAGTGCGGAAGATCAGCTGAAAGCTACCGTTGAAGAAGTTGAAAAGAATTTTAAAGAGAAAGAACCCGGTCTTACCACAGATCAAGAAAAAGCCGATTTTTATATGCAAAGTCAACAGATAATCGCTAACCGTGAAAGCGAACTCAGCGAACAACTTTTGAAGAAAGTCGAAGAGGCGGTAAAGCAGACGGCTGAGGCAAGAGGATTGAGCATTGTTGTTGCTAAGGCGGCAGTTGTTTACGGCGGCACCGATATTACCCAAGACGTTATCACTAAACTTACGAAGAAATAAAAGGTCTTTGCTTGCAGGGACAAAACCGTAGTGGAAAGTAGAAGACGAACTCTTCACTTTCCATTTTAATTTTAGTAAGTAGTAAATAGTAAATAGTAAATAGTGGATAATTTTAACACACTATTCACTAACTACTATTCACTATTCACTACTCACTAACAAAGGAATTTTGAATGTCACACTACAGACTGGGTGCGGCGATTTTGTCGGCATCATTAATTGCAGGCGGTTTGTACTTTTACCAACTGCCAACAGCTCCGCCGCCGAAACCCGCCACCGAATCCGCAGAAAAAATTGCCGAGTCCGAAACTGCACGCGGCGCAGGCTTAATTGACATTGAACAGATAAAAGCACTACATCCCGACGGTGAATCACTTAAAGAATTGCAAGGACGTAAACTTCGGTTAAAGCTTGAACTTGAAGAAGTTATGCGCCCCGTACTGCCGCCGACCATTCCGCAAATTGAAGAAAAACCTTTTGAAGATTCTGCGCGTGAAAGACTTATGCAGGATTTTATCAGCAAAATGGCTGACCTTAAGTCCAAACAAATTTCATTAATCGAAAAGTATCGGCAAGAAACTGAAGGCGAATACATCAAGCGCCGAAATGCCGTGCGCGAAATTTACTTCAATGAGGCGCTTAATCTTACTTTGAAACTTCAAAATGCCGATAACCTGCGCTTGTCAAAAGAGGAGTATGAAAAACTTCAAAATCGCCTTGACGAAATTGTTATGGAAAGAAATTTAAAGCAGGGCGAAATGCGCGAACAGTGGATTAATGAAGTCAATGCGAAGGTGCAGGCGGAAATTTCTGAAGAGCAGAACCGCATTAAAAGTGAGTACGACGCGATTTACCAAAAGTCCAAAGAAGAATCGGAAAAGCGTATACGTGAGGTTGAGGCGAGAAATCAGGCGCTTGCGGACGCGGCACGGGAAATGGATTATCGGCAGTCCAAGCGGCAGGAACTTTTTTCCGAGCTTGTTTCTACCGACAAACAGATTGTCGAGCTTGAAAATAAAATTCTTGACGCCGTTGTAAGTGAAGCCGCACGACTTGCCGCGATAGCAAAATTGGAATACGTCTTCGTGAAAGATGATGAAGACTTCGATACGGCTGAATATACCGTGCCGCCGAATTTTAGCAGTAATCCGAACGTCAGAATTTTTTCAAAGACGGTGATTTACTCTGCAGGCGGCATTACCGATTTGACGAAGGATTTAATTAAGTCCATGCAACTTAAGGGAATTTTGAGGGATTAGTTAAGAGTGAAGAGTGAAGAGTTAGGAGTGAATAGTACTGTTCCCTCTTCCCTAATCCCTGTTCCCTACTACAGAAAGGAAAGATTGTTTTGAAAAAATTACTTGCCGCAATGACGGTAATATTGTCAACTTTTTTTATGACCGGTTGCGGAGGAAATGAAAATATCGGCTACGTAGACCAAAAAAAGATTATGACCGAAGCGCCGCAAATGGTGAAAATCGTTGAAGAAGGTACCAAAAAAGCTGAGGAAATTGAAACTCAAGCAAAAGCCGAATTGGAAAAAAATCCCGATATCAGCGACGAAGACAGAAATAAAATGCTGTCTGAATTTGATAGAAAGATGAGCGGTATTAATCAGGCTTACGCCACGCAGGTGCAACATAAACTTGATGAAGTGCTTGCAGAAGTTTGCAAGGATAAAAATGTTTCAATCGTACTTGACAACACGGGTATGAATAAAATTTTGATAAACGGCGGAATGGATTTGACTGCCGACGTTATTAAAAAATTACAATAGTTAGATCGATAGATCGATAGTGGTTAGATCGATAGTAACTAAATTGGAGAATACATTATGGAGAAAACTTTATCTGAAATAGCAAAAATTATCGGCGGCAAACTTTCAGGCGACGGCAACATAAAAATTACCGGCTTGAATCGGCTTGATATGGCGGGCGAAGGCGATTTATGTTTTGCAGTCGAAGGACATTTGGACGAGGCTAAAACCTGCGCGGCGTCTGCAGTTATCCTGCCTTTGAAATATACCGGCGAATTTCCTAAGCCTTCAATACGCGTTGAACATCCCAGAGCCGCATTTGCTCAACTGCTGGAAATTTTTACGCCGAAAATAAATATTCCCGCCGGCATAAGCGACAAGGCTTTTATCGGCGAAAACGTGGAAATTGCCGACGGTGCTACGGTTATGCCCTTCGCGTACATAGGTGACGGCGTGAAAATAGGACGCGGCACGATTATTTATCCCCACACCTACATCGGGCATTACGTGACAATCGGCGAAGACAGCAAAATTTACAGCGGCGTCACGATTCGCGAATACTGCAAAATCGGTAGCCGTTGCGTAATTCATTCGTCTACAGCGATAGGCGCGGACGGTTTCGGCTTTACCACTGAAAACGGCGTGCATACGAAGGTACCGCAGGTCGGCAACGTCGTAATTGAAGATGACGTGGAAATTGGCGCGAACGTCGGCATTGACAGGGCGGCAATGGGTTCAACGATAATCGGTCACGGTACGAAGATTGATAACCTTGTACATATTGCGCATAACTGCATAATCGGCGCTAACTGCTTAATCGTCGCGCAGACCGGCATTTCCGGTTCAACTACTGTCGGCGATAACGTGACTTTCGGCGGTCAAGTCGGCACGGTCGGACATATTAAAATCGGCAGTAATTCAGTTTACGCGGCACGCTCCGGCATTACAAAGAGTATGCCTGCAAATTATTTCGGCGCAGGTTTTCCCGTACGTACGCACGCAGAGTGGCTCCGTATGCAAGCGGCTATGCAAAAACTTCCCGCCCTTGTTAAACGCGTTGCAAGATTGGAAAGGGCGCTTAAAGATACCGAACGCGAACTTAAAGACACGGAAAAAGAACTTAAAAGTATGGAAGAGGGAACAGAGAGCAGTAACCCCTAACTCCTAATCCCTAATCCCTAGAATGGAGGTTATGAATTGGAAAGTTTAAGAAAAATTTTCGGCGCGATACTTCTTTTGGCAGTGTTTATCTTTCCGCAAATTGTTTCTGCCGAAAAAACAGATTGGAAAGATTCCGGCTACAGCTTCAGAGGCATCAAGACGGTTGTCGTGTTGAATCTGCATAATGACGCCGATTTAAGCGAAGTTAGTCGCGTCGTGCAGATGAAACTTGACAGCGATTACTTAGACAAATCCAAGAAGTTGAAAAAGTGCACGGTTTTAACTGAAGATCAAGCGCGCAGAATGTTGGGTATGCCGAATTTGTCAAGCGAGGGATTGAAAAATCATTTAGGCGAAATTGCTGACCTTTGGGTAGAAGGCAACATTAAAGTTTGGCGTGACGATTACCGCATTGTCCCCGCGCGTACCGTTTGGGAAGATAAAAAGCGCACACGCCGCATTAGAAACCGTTGGGGCGATTGGGAAGAGGAAACCTACTACGAATCCGTACCCGTGACTTACCCGCCGTACCGCGTCGATACTTCAACCATTGTTTCAATTTTTGAAGCTTTTGACGCACGGACAGGCAAAGTTGTCTTTATGCGCGAAGATAACCGTAGCCGTGACGATGCGGACGCGCAGAAAGATATGTTCGGCAGAATGTGCAATTCTTTCTTTGAAGATTTAAACGATAAATTAAAATAGTTTTAATGTTTTTACGTTAATACTACGGCAATGACAAGTTAAAGTGTTACGATAAAATAATTTTTCAGACGGTTACTACAAGGGAGGTAACTTTAGTGAACAGAATTTTAAAATTAGTCGGCACCATTTTTCTGACGGTGGCATTTTGCTTTTCGTTTATGTTAAACGGCGCAGAGGCGGCTGATTCAAAGACTTCAAAGGCGGACGCGAAAAAGGCAATGCGTATGTTCCGCGAATCAATCCTTGCTACGGCGAATGACCATAACCAAATTTTTCACCAATTTTTTATTTTCATATTGCCGGAATTTCAAAGTGAATTGGATTTCAAAGGCAAAATTACGGGACATTCCCTCGACGTTGCCGGCAGTTTCGGACTTTGGCTTACCGGCAAGGACGCCGGCATAATCGACGTGGAGGTACCTTTCTACATACAGCAGAACGGCGACACGATGACGCTTTACTATCAGCAGGAAAATAAAAATTGGGCAAAAAATTCCGTACCGGTGCCGCTTGCCGCATTAACAGATTTAGTAACGTCACCTACGCGTGAAGAAGTTGAAAAAGAAATTGCGATGGTTAAAGATGTCACCGTGTTGCAGGACAGCGACAAACGCCGCACGTTGCTTGTAAGATTGGACGGTAACAAACTTGCCGACGAATTTAAAATTAATCTTACTGATGAATTGGAAAAATCCGACAACAAACAAAATAATCCCGCCGCTGATGAAATTGTCAATAAAATTTTCGGCTACATTGACACGGGCATAAGAAATGCCGACGTTTGGTACACGTGGACGATTGACAAGCAGAATCACAAGACCGGTACGGTAGTGGTTGACCTTTCGCAGATAATTCAAGAAAGCGCACTTGCCGCGCTGAATGATCCCGAATCCAATTTGCCGGACGAATTTAGGGAAATTCTTGAAACGCTGGCGTTCTACAGTGAATTTAAAGCATACACGCGCTTGCTCGGACCGGAGGCGCAAACTTCATTGACAATTCCGCAAGAAGTTATTGACACGGCGGTAGAAGATAAAGAGCCTTCACTCGACAAGATAGACAATAAATAAGTAAGGAGTAAGGAGTAAGGAGTAAGGAGTAAGAAGTAAGAAGTAAGAAGTAAGAAGTAAGGAGTAAGAAGTAAGAAGTAAGAAGTAAAACCTAACAGCTATCAGCTATCAGCTAACCGCTAATAGCTGTTTTTTTTATCCAAGTATCGAAGTTGCCGGGTTTTGCAGTGAAACAAACTGTATAATCATTGTTATTCTTCTCAATAACCTTGACATATAAATCTTGACCTATATCGATCATCAAATTTTGAAAGTTTTCCAGATGTTTCTCTGTATGAATTAAAGCATATTGCTCATCGGTTGACAATTTAATAAACTTTCCTTCATAGAATTTATCCGAAACATTTTTACCTACAAGTTCAAAAAATTTTATTTATGCATTAAAAATTT
>JAFTEG010000028.1 GCA_017453765.1 Selenomonadaceae bacterium | reverse complement strand
CTAGGGCGTGTTGAATAATTCAAATTCTTGTAAATAGAAAAGATTTTTTTAGGATTTACTTTTCTTTGGCGCAAAGAAAAGTAACAAAAGAAACATTGCGGCATTAAGTGCGTCCACGTTTTACGTTGCGGTAATTTATGCATAACACCGCGATTAACCGTTACGGTAGAGTTAATGTTACGAATCGACGCTGGTTAATGCCGCTCTTAAATTTGAATTTTATCGCGTTGACTTTATTCAACAGCCCCTAACTACTAACTAAATTATATCTTTACGAAATTGTTTTGGCAAGAATAGATTTTCCGGCGCATTAGTGATATAATCAACTGAATTTTTTTGTAAAGAAAAGTTGGTGACGTATGGATAAATTTCAATGGAAAAATTTTTTTGAACATAAAACCGAAAAATGCCGCGTCTTGGTAGTAGGCGACGTTATGATTGACAAGTACTATCACGGCGACGTGCATAAATTTGCAAGCGACGCGCCGGTACCCGTTGCAAAAATTTTTAAGCGGCGCTCCTCACTCGGCGCGGCGGCGAACATTGCCAATAACCTCGTTTTAAGCGGCTGTAAAACGTACCTTGCAGGTTTTGTAGGCGACGATCATAATTTTGAAACGCTGTCCGAACAGCTGACTAAAAGCGGCATTAATCAGGACGGGCTTATTACTACCGAATCGCCGACAACTACGAAGGTCAGAATTATCAGCGGACATCAGCAAATGTTTCGTATGGATTTTGAAGACAGCTCCCCTAAGGCAGACAAACATTTTGCGAAGTTGGAAAGTTACGTCAAAAAAAGATTGAATGACGCCTTCGACGCGGTTATAATTGCCGATTATGAAAAGGGCGTTTGTACGGAATATTTTTGCGCCGCCGTAATAAAAGCCGCGCACTCTCACGGCGTGCCGGTAGTGGTTATGCCATACGGTCAGCGCTGGATTAAGTACGCGCAGGCTGATTATCTTACGCCGAACATTGCAAAAATCAATAAGGTTTTGTTGAGTCCGATTAGCGGCGCAGACGATGAGGCGGTTGAACGCGCCGGCAGGTACATTATGCGAAAGTTCAAAGTGAAAAATGTTTTGGCAACGCGCTCGGCTTACGGCGTGACGCTTGTAAGAGATGATGACGCAATTCATATTCCGACGAAATTTCAAGAAGTCTTTGACAGCGCCGGTGCCGCCGATACCGTTGCCGCGATTTTTGCAATGGCGTTGGCAGGCGGGCTTAAGCCGGAGGACGCGGCGTTTATTACCAACATTGCCGCAGGCGTTGTAATTTCAAAGTCCGGTACTTATGCCGTGACGCGCGAAGACATTTTGAATGAATTAAGAATTAAGGATTAAGGATTAAGGATTAAGGATTAAGGATTAAAAATTATTCACTCCTCACTCTTCACTCTTCACTCCTCACTCTTCACTCCTAACTCTTCACTCCTAACTCTTCACTACTCACTAACCGGAAAGGAAATTTTAATGGCAATACTTGAAATTAAAACTGCAGGAGACCCCGTATTAAAGCAACGTTGCACTGAAGTTGAAAAAATTGACAAGAGAATCAAAAGACTTCTTGACGATATGGCGGAGACTATGTACGCAAGCGAAGGCGTAGGAATTGCCGCGCCGCAAGTCGGCGTACCCATTCGCGCAGTTGTTGTTGACGTTGACAAAAAGCGCTACGATTTAATTAATCCCGTCATCACCTACCGCGAAGGTTCGGTTGTTGACTCTGAAGGCTGTCTGTCCTGTCCTAATCTCTACGGCGACGTTGAACGCGCAGAAAAAATCCGCGTCAAATACACTACGCGCTTTCATAAAGAAAAGGAAATTGAGGCGGAAGGGCTTTTGGCGCGTTGCATTCAGCACGAACTTGACCACCTTGAAGGTCATCTTTTTATTGAAATTGCTCAAAATCTTACTCGCGGAAAAATTAAGAGAGAGTAGGGGAGTAGGATTAAGGATTAAGGATTAAGAATTAAGAATTTAGGATTAAGAATTTAGTTTGGATTTAGAATTTAGGATTAAGAGAGTTTAGGGTTTGAATTAAGCGAAGTGACTTTAATAAAATTTCGCAGAAAAAATTTTTCACTAAGTATACATAAATGTAAAAAATACCTTGCTTTTTTTGTGGAATTAAAATAGAATACGCAGGGATTTTTCCAATAACAATGGGGAGTTATGGAATGAATCTGCTCGTAGATTTTTTATTTATGGCAAGGAGGTTTTCCCATGAGCGACTCTGGCGGCTCGGCATTTGCCGTTGCCCAGCAAATCGGTAAGTCATTGTTCCTGCCGATTGCGGTATTGCCTTTCGCGGGCGTACTTTTGGGTATTGGCGCATCATTTTCAAACCCTACCACAATCGCGGCGTATGGACTTCAAAGCATACTGCACGAAGGTAGCGGGCTTTACAGCTTTATGCTGATTCTTTCAAACGTCGGCTCGGCGATTTTCGGCAATTTGGCGCTGATTTTCGCGCTGGCGGTAGCACTCGGTATGGCGAAAAAGGAAAAAGGTATCGCCGTTATCGGTGCAGCAATTTTTTATCTCGTCATGTTGACGACCATTCACGTATTTTTACAACTCGACGGCACTCTTATCGGCGACGCGGTAAATCCTGAAGCCGGCGTTCGTGACGGTGCTATTGCTACGGTACTCGGTATTACCACGTTGCAAATGGGTGTTTTCGCAGGTATCGTAACCGGTCTTGCGGCGGCAGAAATTTGTAACCGTTTCTACAAAACGCAACTTCCTCCCGCGTTTGCATTCTTCGGCGGCACTCGTTTTATCCCGATCGCAAGCATGATTTTCGGTATTGCAACCGGCTTTATTATGTACTTGGTATGGCCTTTCATTCAGTCCGGCATTTTCAAACTCGGCGACATTGTTAAGGCGTCCGGATATTTTGGTACATTCTTCTTTGGTTGCTGTGAACGTGCATTGATTCCTTTCGGCTTGCACCACATTTTCTACCTGCCCTTCTGGCAAACCGGTCTCGGCGGCACTGCTGTTATTGACGGCAACACCGTTATGGGCGCGCAGAATATTTTCTTCGCGGAATTGGCGTCACCTAACACCGAACATTTTTCAGTTGAGGCTTGCCGTTTCTTAACCGGTAAATTCCCCTTCATGATGGCTGGTCTTCCTGCGGCGGCATTTGCAATGTACACCTGCGCACGTCCTGAAAAAAGACAGGCGGCAGGCTCATTGCTTTTCTCCGTCGGTTTAACTTCATTCTTAACCGGTATTACTGAACCTATCGAATTTACTTTCCTCTTCCTCGCGAAAGAACTTTTCGGCATTCACGTAATTTATGCAGGTATTGCCTTTGCAACGTGTCATATTTTAGGCATTGCGGTTGGTACGACATTCTCTGACGGTTTAATTGACTTTATCCT
>JAFTEG010000227.1 GCA_017453765.1 Selenomonadaceae bacterium | reverse complement strand
TTTTCTCGTCAGAAATTATATCATTCACTAATTTTTTAATCAAATTTTCTGTATAAAATTGTATAAATCTTTTCAAGTAAAAAAGACCGCCGCGCAGATTATTCCCTACTCCCTATTCCCTACTCCCTAATTCAAAAAGAGCCTTCGACTTATCGAAGACTCTCGATTTTTTATTTATAGCTAAAGTTTTTCAGTTTTAAATTTTTTGGTAAACGTCGGAAGAAGTTTTGTCGACTTAGAAGAAGAACTCAACGCGACCGAAGAATTTTCTATATTTTTCATTCGTCAACATATACTTGCCGTTCGCGTATCTTGCAATGACGCCGATATTTTTGAAAGGAGCATAAGACGCGCCAATGTGCCAGCCTTTTGATCCGGTACGAATGTCATCAGTCTGATCACTTGCAATAGCTACGTTGCTGCCGAATTTGCTGTAGCCAGCCCAAACAGCCCATTGACCTTTTGCAGAGGCATCGGCGTAGTTACCATAACGCAACAAGACTTTCCAAGCGTCTTTCTCATTGTCAGCTTTAGCGTTTCTTGCATATCCGCCGCTAAGTACAAGCTTGTCAGTGAAACGGTAGCCGAGATTTGCCGCTATTACATCAGCCTTCTTAGTATCGGCGTCGTTACTGTAGAAGAAGTTTGCAAAGTCATTGTTCTTCGCGTGGTAGTAGCCCAAGCCGCCGAAGAAACTTCTTACGCCGGGATCGTAGTACTGTACGTTGACCGCAACTACGGTAGATTTCGCGTTACCATATTCCGGAAGGAAAGCGGTAGAATAGTTGCCGTCTTTTATAGGTCTGGTAAGGTAACTTGCCTCATTGTCTTCGTTGACCGAGTTAATGCGACCTGCAGTAATTCTTCCAATCCACTTTGTGCCGAAAGTAAGTTCACCGCCGGAGATAACCGTATCAAAGGCGAGACCGGCTTCAGGCGGATTAAATTCAAAGCGACCGAGTTTAATGGAGAATTTATCCCATTCACCCTGCGCCCATGCACGCTTTAACGTCGTGTTATTGGTAGAGTCATTGCTCATATCGCCGGAAGAATCGAGACGCGCTCTTGCAGACCAGTGACCGTGATGCCATCTTTCACCGTGTTGTTCGCCGTCTTTCCATTCGCGCATATTATCCGGTACGTATTGACCGCCTTCCCAGTGATTATCGTCAATGTACGCTACCGGCTCAAGACGGAAGACATAACCGTTTGAAGTATCCTTTTCATCTCTCTCTTTGTTTTTCAAATGGTGGTAGGTGTACTCAATCTTGCCGCCCCAACGCATTTTGTCGGAATGCGATTCCAAATCATCAACACGCATACCGAGTGAGGTAAGTTCGTCCTGCAGTTCATAAACCAACGCTTCCAACTGGTTGAGTTTGTCCATATCAACAAGTGCGCCGTTGCTGAGTTTGAAAGGAACAACCGTGCCGTCAACCGTACGACGTACGCCGCTGTTGTCTACGAACGTCCACTGATGTCCGCGAAGTTGAATTGCAAAGGGACTCGTTTCACCTTCAATGCGTGCAAGCGTTTTGGCAATCATCTGCGCCATTTCGTAACGGGTAATGTTACGTCCGCCGATGAATTTGCCGTTCAAGCTGGGGTCGGAGTTGTCATAACCGGTGATAATACCAGCTTCTGCCAATTCGGTGACGGATTGATAAGCCCAGTGATGCTCATTGACGTCGCTGAAGGGATTCTGTGCCGCTTGTGCAGGCATTGCAAAACCGCCGAGCATAACTGCGGCGGCTAAAGCTGAAACTACAGACTTTTTCATTTGCATATCCTCCTTAATGATGCAAAATGATAAATGATAAATTGTCTGTTGAAGTTCCGCTTAAAAATCGATTGTCTGAGTTTCCGTGTTTCCTCTAAACGTGAGTTCTTAAGCGTAACTTTCAAGACGCGCGAATTTTAATACATATGTGATAGCTTGTCAATAACTTTTATAAATTTTTTCTAAGATAAATTTAATTTTATAAATTGCTTTAAAAGTAAATTTAATTTTATAATTGGCAGTATTTAACACGACCTAATTTTTGTT
>JAFTEG010000226.1 GCA_017453765.1 Selenomonadaceae bacterium | reverse complement strand
TCTGAAAGGAAGAAAATATTTGTTTGAGTACAGGTCGGCGACATTTGCCGATGTAGAAGAAATTTACAGCTTAATAGCGGGTTACGCGTCACAAGGTTTAATGTTGCCGAAACCGCACAATGTTTTATATGAAGCACTGCGCGAATTTGTGGTAGCGGTCGAAGTCGATACAAAAAAAATCGTCGGCACCGGCGCACTGCATTTGACGTGGAATGAACTTGCAGAGGTACGGTCAATGGCGGTTCACCCCGATTACAAGCGGCAGGGCATTGGCGCTGAAATTGTCAAGCGGCTTTTAGTGCAGGGACGCGATATCGGCGTAAAAAATTTTTTCACGCTGACGTACAGCCCCGAATTTTTTGAATCGCTCGGCTTTAAAGTTACTACGCGTGAATCTTTGCCGCATAAAATTTGGAAAGAGTGTATTGACTGTCCGAAGTTTGCAAACTGCGACGAAATTGCAATGACGCTGGATTAGGGGCTAGGGGTTAGGAATTTTTTAATTCTTAATTCTTAATTCTTAATCCTTAATTAATCTGCCGTAATGACGTTTAAAAAATCGCCGTGTAAAATTCACTCAAAAGCTAAGAACGTGAAAATTTTTCAAGGGGTTGGCAGAAATGAAATTCAAAATTTTTTTAACGGCGGCAATAATCTGCGCGGCGCTTACATTCGGCATAAGCTCTACAACTTCGGCGGCGGAACTTTCAAGCGACTTTGCTACAATGCAGGTTGAGTCGCAAGTACTTTCTAATCGCAGTCGCAGAATTGCACCGGTACCGCCGCCCCCGCCGCCGCGTCACCGTTACGACAGAGACAGAGACCGCTACGACGACTACCGCAGAACAGGTTACAGCAACAGCCGACGCTACAGCAAACCAAAAACAACTGTCAGAAGAGTCAACATTAACATAAGCGTAACCCGCAGAGTCTGATTGCAAATCCCCATTCCATAAGTGAATAATCCTTACAAATTAAAAAAATTTTTCCGTCAGCCAAACCGGTTGGCGGTATTTTTTTTGCAGGAAAAAATTTTAATTGGAAGAATCAAATTAAAAAAAATAAGCTGCAAGGTAGAGGGGAGCGATATGGGCAAGATAAAATTAATAGCAATAGGATCATCAACCGGCGGGACAGAAGCGTTGGCAGCAGTGATACCGAAATTAAATCCTCCGTTGCCGCCAATAGTAATAGTGCAACACATACCGCCAAAATTTTCCACATTATTTTCCGAACGCTTGAACAAAGAAAGCACGCTTACCGTGAAAGAAGGCGAACACGGCGAAGTAATAAAGGAAAATTACGTTTACATAGCGCCGGGCGGTTTGCATATGGAATTGCGCAGAAATGCGGCGGGACTTTTGCAAATACGCTGTTTCATGGCGGCGCCGGTGCATTCATGTCGCCCTGCAGTTGATATTTTATTTAAATCGGTTGCGGAATTGGTAGGCGGCGAAGCGCTTGGCGTGATTCTTACCGGAATTGGTCACGACGGCACGGAAGGACTTTGGGAAATGAAGTCTAAGGGTTCGCCGACACTCGGACAAGACGAGGCAACGTCCGTAGTTTACGGTATGCCGAAGTCTGCCTTTGATCGCGGCGCCGTTGACAGACAAGTACCGCTTGACAATATGGCGCTTGCAATTATGAATTTGGTAAATAGTAAATAGTGAATAGTAGATAGTAGATAGTAGATAGTATTTGTAATCTAACTATTTACTATTTACTATTCACTAACCATAAAAGGAGTGAAAAAAATTTTATGATTCATACGCTGAAAAATGAAAAGCTGACAATCACCGTTTCAGATCACGGCGCCGAATTAAAATCAATGACAGACGCTGACGGCACTGAGTATCTGCACGACGGCAACCCCAAATGGTGGAAGTACACTTCGCCCGTGCTTTTTCCTATCGTCGGCAAATTGGTAAACGGCAAGTACCGCGCAGAAGGCAAGGAATACGATTTGCCCGGTCACGGTTTCGCACGCACGTCCGAATTTGAATGCATAAAGGAAGGTGACGGCGAAATTGCTTTCCGCCTTAATTGGAGCGACGAGACGCTTAAGGTTTATCCCTACAAATTTGCGCTGGAAATTTCCTACATTCTGAAAGATAACACCGTTGCCGTAGTTTGGCTGGTGAAAAATCTCGACAATAAGCCGATTTACTTTTCAATCGGCGCACACCCCGCGCTGAAATGTCCCATTGCCGAAGGTGAAAATTTTGACGACTGCTATTTAAGCTTTAATAAGGCTGAAAAATCTGCGCGGCTTTTGTTACTGCCGTCCGGTCCCCTTTCGCATGACAGAGTACCTACGCTTGACGGCACGACGCTGAATTTAAATTACGATCTTTTCAAAGGTGACGCGCTGGTATTCGACGATTTGAAGTCCGACGAAGTTACAATCTGCTCCAAAAAAAGTTCAAAGAAAATTACGGTGCAGGCAAAAGGTTTTCCGTACTGGGGAATTTGGACGCCGGATAAAGGCGGCGCACCCTTCCTTTGCATTGAGCCGTGGCACGGACATGCCGATTTTGCGGACTTCACCGGCGACATTACGCAGAAGGACGGCATAAACAAATTGGAAGTCGGTCAATCTTTCGGCACGAATTACACTTTCATAATCAGTGAGTAGCGGGTAGCCGGTAGCTTGTAACTCTGCTCCTTAATCCATGTTCCCTGTTCCCTAAAAAGGCGGGGAATTTTTTTTACCACAAATTGACCAAAAAAAATCAGTTTGTTATAATTCATTTTAAATTCGGCTGAAAGAAGAATCGAGGTGAAAAAGTTGGCGTATGAAGCATTGTATACGCGGGTTAGACCGAAAAACTTGGCGCAACTCATTGGGCAGGAACATATTACAACGGCATTGACACGGGCAATTTCCAATTCAAGACTTTCGCACGCTTACCTTTTGGTAGGAACGCGCGGCACCGGCAAAACTTCAACCGCAAGAATTTTGGCAAAGGCCATGAACTGCGAAAAAGTTTTACAAGCACAGAAAGAAGGACGTCCGCTTAACGCAACGGAAATACCCTGCGGCAAGTGTCCTTCATGTTTGGGAATAAATTCTTCGCCGGACAACGTGGAGTTTGACGCGGCGTCCAATCGCTCGGTAGAAGACGTAAGCCGCCTTTTGTCTACGGCGAATCTTGCACCGTTGCAATCGCGCGTAAAAACTTTCATAATAGACGAAGTTCATATGCTTTCATTCGAGGCGGTAAACTCCATTTTGAAATTAATCGAAGAGCCGCCGCCGCATGTAGCATTTTTTTTGGCTACGACAGAATTTAACAAAGTTCCGCAGACAATAAGGTCCCGTTGCCAAATTTTAAATTTTCATCTTATACCGAACGAAATGATCGCGTCATATCTTCAAAAATTGTCAAAGTCGCTTAACGTCGAACTTACAAAAGAGGCGGCACGTAAATTTGCACGCCTTGCCGCAGGTTCAATGCGCGATGCCGTGACGTACTTCGATCAGTGTTACGCAATGGCAGATAAAGTCATTTCGCTTGAGGACGTGGAAAAAACTTTGGGCTTAGTCTCAGACGCCGATTTGGACGAAATAATTTCTGCAGTTAAAGATGAAAATCGTACTGCATTAAGTGCCGCGTTGAGCCGCGTATTTCGCTCCGGCTTGTCGGCAGTGTCCATTGCCGAAGCGTTGATAGGCAGGTTGCGCGATGTAGAATACAATCATTTGAAAAGGCATATTGATTCTGAATTGGCAATGCTTGAAAATTTTTCTGAAGAAATTCGCAAAGTCATTGGTGAAATGCAATATTCCGGCATTCCCGACATAATTTTGGAAATGGCGCTTATGAAAATTGCCGCGCCGAAAATTTCAATGCTGACCGAAAATACTTCAAGTGCAAATACTAAAAGAACAGAATCTTTAGATGACATAAAGAAAATTTTTTACGAACTGCGCGGCAAACTTCCCGACAATGAAAAAAATCTGCGCGCAATGTTGAGCGAGGCGGCGGTTTTAAAATTTTCCAACGACGTTGTAACAATCGGCTTTACTTCACAAAGTCTGTCGAATATGTTTAATGATGATCGCCGTGAAAGATTTGAAGAGTATATTTCAAGAAAAATCAATCGTAAAATTAAAATTGAAAAAGTTGTCAGCCAAAAAGGTGAAGGGTACGCGGATTATCAAGATATTGACGAACGCGAAAAAAGAAACATTCAAACGGCAATGGACTTGTTTCAGATTAATTAACTAGGCAGTGTTGAATAATTCAGATTCTTGTAAATAGAAAAGATTTTTTTAGGATTTACTTTTTCTTTGGCGCAAAGAAAAAGTAACAAAAAGAAACATGTC
>JAFTEG010000027.1 GCA_017453765.1 Selenomonadaceae bacterium | reverse complement strand
AACTCTCGCCCTGCCTTCACCAACTGCCAAAACTTCTGCGTGTCGTCAATCAAAAATATTCGCGGCAATGACTTCTTAAGCTCAGCGCTGAATTTTTCGCGGTAGCTCGGCAAGTGCAAGAATCCATACACGTAGTAAAAAATATCTTCCTTCGTCACTCGCTTGCCATACATTGACTGTGCCTGTTGCAAAATGAAATCTGTCACTCCGTCCCGCCGCTCGTAGTTGTCTTCTTCAAATAAATTTATTTCCTTCGGCGGCTCGTACCAATACAGCGGAAAGCATTGACCTTTTTCGATTGTATCAAGGCAAGTAATTTTATCAAAAATCATCACTGAAAAATTTTTACTGCCACCAATGCCACTTACGCAAATCACCAAATTTTCTTCGTTGCCGGTTGGAAAAAGTTTTGGCATTTGGTAAACGCGTTCATTCAACCATTTATCATAATAAAAATTTGTCCTACAGAAAGGACGATAAAAACTTTCTATAATCTGCGCGGCATTGAATTTATATTCTCGCTTACGCAATTTATTTTGTACTGTACAATATGTCCAAGTGATTTTAGTAGTGTCAACGTCAAATTGAGTATGAGTATTGTAGTAGTCAATCGTCAGCTGAATATTTTTTTCAAGCGCCGATCGCGAAAAATTGTAGCACCAAGCATCTCTTGCTGTAATAATTCCCAGAGAATTTATATCAAAAAAAGTTTTTACAGTTTTATCTTTGTCACCCAGCGGCAAGTAGTTTTCAAATTCGTCGCCGCGCTGATTAATCCAGTCACCTTTGGCGTTGGGCGTAATGATTGTAAATTCGTCACTAAGCACGGAGCGAACGGCTTTAATGCGTGCAAGCTTATCGTCGCGTGAAAGGTAGTCGCCAATGTCGAGGTAATGTATCTGCGCGTCGCCGGTATGTTGAGGATTTTTAACCAGCACGGTAATGGCTATAGGTGCGCGTGAACCGGAGCCAAAAATTTTACCGCCTTCACGCCGTGACATTTCGCCCTGTGTACGCTGATTGCCGCGCAGATTGAAAACGTAAATTTCGCTGAACTCTTTTACAAAACATTTGCGCAAGCCGTCCATCGCGGCGCCGTCAAGCCAGCCTGCATTGGTGACAAAGCCGATAACGCCGCTTTCACCGATACGGTCGGACGCCCAGCGAAAAGCTTTAATGTAGCTGTCGTAAAGAGCTTTTTTTAAATTTGCGTTGGTACCGGCGGCGTAGGTGTCTTTAATGCGTATTTCAAGTTTATCATAAGAAGTATTCTGCGCGTTGTCACTGGCGGAGCGTTGACCTACTGAGTAGGGCGGGTTGCCGATAATAATTTCGATTTTGTTATCAAGCTGTTGCTGAATGCGATCTGAATTTTTTTTGAGCAGGTCTTTGAAAATGGTGAAAGACATTTGACCTTTGGTGTTGTCGTCGTCTTCGTAAGTTTGAAAAGTGTCAGTGAAACAAATGCCTTTGAAAGGAGAGTAGTCATTGCCTTCGGCGTTAAAAACATTTTCAATGTTGACGGCGGCAATGTAATAAGCAAGCAACACCATTTCGTTGGCGTGAATTTCGTGATTGTATTTGTAGGACAAAATTTTTTTGCGAATCAAGCCGGATTGAAGAAGGCGAGTGATAAAGGTGCCGGTGCCGGTGAAAGGGTCGAGAATGTGAACATTTTTATCAGACAGCGTGCGGTTGAAATTTTTTTGCAGGACGTCATTGACGGAATTTAAAATGAAGTCGACAACTTCGACGGGCGTGTAGACAATGCCGAGTTTCTGCGCGGTGATAGGGAGCGCCATTTTGAAAAAGCTGTCATAAAGGCGAATGATAATTTCTTGGCGCTGTTTGGCGTCGCCCATATTTTGACACTGCGATTGAACCTGCGCGTAGAGTTCGGAAAAAATTTCGTAGTCTTTGGACATACCGTCCTTGTCGAGTTCGGCAAGAATTTTTTGCATGGCGATAGAGACGGGATTATTTTTTGCGAAAGAGTCATTGTCAAAGAGCGCCTTGAAAATTGGACGTGTCACCATATGTTGAGCCAGCATATCGACGATATCACTTTCGGTAACGGTGGGGTTGAGATTTTTTTGCAAGCCGCATTGAAATTCAATGAAGGCGGTGCGAGCGGGACCGGGCAAGTCGATAATCTCTTTAATGCGGCGGGTGTGGCGTTCGACAATGGTTTTGACTTTTTCAGCCCACTGAATCCAGTAAAGCTTATTGCCGAGATTTTCAACAATGCGAGCGTACATTTTATTTTTAACGTCGTCCCAGCGCAAAAGAAATCCTAAAGAAATTTGAGAGTCTTTTTCCGGCTTGTCATTGTAAGGAGGTACGCCGCCGCCAATAATAATTTTTTCGCTTTTGCCGGTATTGCGAATGCGTTCAATTTCGACATTCATGGCGTCATCGTGAGCGCGAAGAGAATTTAATACATCATAGACTACGGAAAAATCTTTGCTGTTGGCAAGAAAAATTTCAGGCTCTTTATCAATCGGCACGATAACGGGAATGATAATGTAGCCGAATTTTTTACCTTTAGCCTTACGCATGACGCGACCGACAGCTTGAATAATTTCAACTTTAGATTTACGCGGCGAAAGAAAAATTACGGCGTCAAGAGCGGGGACGTCAACGCCTTCAGAAAGGCAACGGACGTTGTTCAAAATGCGGCAGATATTAGAATCGTGCGACACAGATTTAAGGCGTTGAAGTTTTTCGTTGCGTTCATCAGCGGACATAGATAAATGTTCATCATCGCGTTTATCAGCGGACTTTTTTTTATCTTTTTTTCTTCTGCCGGCAAAAACATAATCTGCTTTAACCTGCACGAAAGAATTTCTGTCGTCTTCGGGCATATCGGCTAAAAATTTTTCTTGTACCAGCGGAAAAATGTTTGAAACGTCTTCGGCATGTTGAATAGTTTGGCAAAAAGAAACGGCGCTGTGCATAAATTGATTTTCGTCGTCTTTAATGAGGTCAGAGGAATTTTTATCCATATATTTTGAAAGAGCGATAATGACGCCGATAAGTTTTAAAGTTTCGTCCATAGTAAGCGGGCTGGTTTTATCATGAATGGCTTCGCGCAGTTTAGGTGTCAGAAAAGTTTCATTGACGGTGTAAACAAAAACCTTGTAGTCGGAGAGAATTTTTAAATCGACGGCTTTACTGAAACTTATACGGTAAAATTCCTTGCCGAAAATACTTTCATCATTCATAGACCAAACTGTTAAAGATTTTTCGTCATCGCCCTTCTGCACGTCGGTTTTAAAAAAACGCGGCGTGGCAGTCATGTACATACGCTTATCGGCGTGAATAACTTTTTTATCGGCGCGAATGTCTTCATCATCATGAACTTTGGTAAAAAGTTTGTCGGCTTTATCGCTAAATCCGGTGGTGCGGTGAGCCTCGTCGCAGATAATTAAATCGAATTTGAAATTTAAAATTTCTTGAACTGCGGCTACTTTGTCGATAGATTGATAGGTAGAAAAAATTACGGTCAAGTTATCGCCGCGCAGATTTTTCAAGGCGTCGGCAATTTGATTGGCGTCAGTCATTGCGGGCAGCGGTAAATTTACGTCGGTAATTTCGTCTTCGTAATTTTGAGTAACGGTTTCATCGGAGCAGACGCAAACGGCATTGATAGGCTTTTCGGAAAATGCCGCCCATTCGTTTAAAGTTTGACTTAGCAGAGAGATTGAGGGTACGAGAAATAAAATTTTGCCGTGCGGAAAAATTTTTTCGGTGATTTTAAGAGAGGTAAAAGTTTTGCCGGTGCCGCAAGCCATGATTAATTGCCCTCGCGAATTATTTTGAAAGTGTTCATACGCGGCATTAACGGCGTCAATTTGGTAATCGCGCAGTTCACGATAAATTTTAGCCGGCTCGTCGAAAAAGCCGTTATCAAGCAACGTCCAATTAACTTGAGCGCGGCGCAAAGTTGCAAGGTTTATCATTTGAACCGGCGGCGATTGATTCTTAAACATTTTCTTGGCGTTGGAAGTGTATTTTTCAGTGGTAGAAATCCAAATGCGCGCAGAAAAAATTTTTTCAACGCCGTCAACGTGAAAATTTCGCGCAGAATTAGCAATGAAAGAATCGACGGCAGATTTATCAATGGTCGAGGTATCGGCGTAAAATTTACACTGCACGGCGTAAAATTCGCCGTCCACCGTTTTTGCAACAAGGTCAATGCCCAAATCCGTGCCGCCGAGTTCGTGACGGTAGGGAAAATCTTTCCAAAGCCAAACGTCAGAAAACTTGCCGCGATAAATTGAATAGGTGCGCAAAAAATTTTTCATAAGGCGTTCAAAGCGAGCGCCTTTTTCGCGTTCGGTGAGTGCGTAAACTTCGCGATAATTTTGTAACAGATCGTCAATCGTCATACCAAAACCCCGTTCAAAAAATTTTTGTACATTATAACAAAAAAATCCCCCGCCGTATTAGTGAGGGATAATTTTTTTAGCCGTAAGTTTCAGTTTGAATTTCAATGCCGCCTAATCTTCAATGTGCATAACTTGAAGAAATCCTGCCAGTCTGATAATTTCTTTAACGGCAGGATTGACGTGTAAAAGAGTCATGGAGCCGCCTTGACGTCGCATGGCTTTTTCCATTCCAAGCAAGACGCGCAAACCGGCTGAGGAAATGTACTCCACGTCCGTGAAATCCAAAACCAATTTTTTCATGCCGTCAATGGATTTTGTAAGCTCCTCTTCAAGTTGCGGCGAAGTCTTGATATTCAAATCGCCGACAATGTGAGCAGTGAGTACATCGCCCGCTGTCTCTTTGTTGATTTGCAACATTTTAATTGCCGTTACTGAGAACTTATAAAAAGTTGTAAACTTTAATGTCCCATTCCTGATTCATCGCGTCCGCTTTTGCCTAAGCTACTTGCGTTTGGTATGACGCTCCACAGGCTTAAATTCCCCGCTAACGAACGGGTACTTTGTCCAAATTTGGTTTTCGTTCAGACAGGGATATTATTCAGATTATATTTTAATAGTCAACTTTAAATATTTTTAAGTATCGGTATTCACCTGATTATATTTTTGGATTATTTTATAATTT
>JAFTEG010000225.1 GCA_017453765.1 Selenomonadaceae bacterium | reverse complement strand
TTCGGCAACCTTGCGAACAATTTCACCTTTGCGAAAGACAATGCCTTCGCCGTCCGCACCGGCAATGCCGACGTCAGCATTTCGCGCCTCGCCGGGACCGTTCACCACACAGCCCATAACCGCTACGCTGATATTTTTTTTCACGCTTGAAAGTTTTGATTCAACCTGCGCGGCAATTTTAGGCAAATCAATTCGCGTCCTGCCGCACGTTGGACAGGCAATCAGCGTCGCACCGAAGTCTTTTAAGCCGAGCGATTTTAAAATTTCATTGCCGACCTTCACTTCCGCAACGGGGTCACCGGTCAACGAAACGCGTATCGTGTCGCCAATGCCTTCAGCCAAAAGTGCGCCGATACCTACCGCAGATTTTATGACGCCGCCTTTAATCGTACCCGCCTCTGTAATTCCGACGTGCAAGGGATAATCAACCTGCGCGGACATCAAACGGTACGCCGCCAACGTTAAAGGTACGTCGTGCGCCTTGAGTGAAATTTTTATGTCAAAGAAGTTTTCATCTTCCAAAATTTTCACGTGTTCCCGCGCAGATTCGACTAAGCCTTCCGCAGTCACACCGCCGTATTTTTGTAAAATCTTTCGACTTAATGAGCCTGCATTTACGCCGATTCGTATGGGAATTTTTTTATCCTTAGCCGCCGCAACCACTTCACGAACGTGCGCCGCGCCGCATATGTTGCCGGGATTTAGCCTAAGCGCCGCAACGCCTTGATTAATCGATTCAAGCGCAAGTTTGTAGTCAAAGTGTATGTCAGCGATTATCGGCACTTCGACGGCAGAAATTATTTCGTGCAGAGATTTAGCCGCGTCCATATTCGGCACGGCAACGCGTACAATGTCGCAACCTGCCGCCTGCAGATTGTGAATTTGTTCGACGGTAGATTTAACGTCCGTAGTTTTTGTGTTGGTCATAGATTGAACGCTGATTGGAGCGCCGCCGCCGATTTTTATTTTGCCAACTTGAATTTGTCGTGTAATTTTTCTGTCCAAAATTTTATCTCCTGTTTAGTGAGGAGTGAAGAGTGAAGAGTGAGGAGTACTCATCCCTCCTAACTCCTAACTCTTAACTCCTAACTAATCCCTCCGTACTTCTTTAGCCGCTTCGCCCATTTTTGCAAAGGATTGTTGCACGCCTTCACTGTCCGCGTCATAATTCATCGCGTGATTCGCGTCAATGCCGATTGACTTAGCCTCCGCCGCAGAATCAATGTTAGCGCCGATAAATTCATAGCGCCATTCATAATTTTTCGTAGTGGATTCAATCAGCGCCTTAACCGCCGCTTTATCATATTCCTTGCTGGCATTTTCAAGACCGTCCGTCATAATCAACACCAAGACGCGCCGTTTCGCGGGACAAATTTTTTCCCTTTCCATATTGGCAAGCGTCTCTGTAATCGTCCTGCCAATAGCGTCCATTAAAGCCGTGTTGCCGCGTGCAAAGTATTCAGCCGACGTGATATCTTTAACCTCATTCAAGTCAACGGCGTCAGAAATTTTTTCGTACCTGTCATCAAAAATAACCGTAGTGACTTCCGCCTTGCCGGATTCTTTGCGCTGATTCGCCAAAAAAGAATTGTAGCCGCCGATAACGTCATTGGCAAGTGAATGCATTGAGCCGCTACGGTCAAGGATACAAATTATTTGCACGGGTTCAGCGGTAGTTTTTTCGCAATGCGCCGTATGCTTGTGCGCAGGCAAAATATTTTTATCAACCGGTTGTGTATCGGCATTGGTACCTGCCGCAAAAACCGTAGCGCCGAGTAAAAGCACCGCCGCCATTACCGACATTAAAATTGACTTTAACATTACAATCGCACCTTTCCTTAATCCTTAATTCTTAATTCCCATCGCCGCGCCGCGTTTATGGATTGGGTAAATCAGCTTAAAAAAAATCGTCAGCGCCAAAACTTCGCCGACCAAAAAAATTATCGCCATTGGCAATGCCGTGTGACTGCCCGCAATGCCGACTACCGGCGCCATTGAACCGCCTGCAAACATCGGCAAACTTCCCAATAACGCCGACGCCGCACCTGCCTCCTTGCCGTGATTTCGCATTGACAGTGAAAAACTTGTCGCGCCCAAAACCGAGCCGACCGGTACCATTACGAACAAGCTAAGTATCGTCAACTCAATAGCCGCGTGAGTGACGACGCAGATAAAAAATAAAATGCCGCCAATTAATGCTTGACATACCGTCCAGCCGAGCATTTGCAATTCAGGAATTTTTCCCGCCAACTTCATCGGTACCACGCCTGCCAATACCAGCGAGCAACTTAGCCCGCCGAAAATTAAACTGTATGTCTGCGGCGAAACGTTGTAGATATTTTGAAACAGAAACGCCGAGCCGGAGATATACGCGAAAAATACCGCGAACCATACACTTTGCAAAAGGCAATGTCCCAAAAAATATTTGTCACGAAACAGCGCGCCGAAATTTTTAAATGTCGCCGTGAAATTTTTTGCACGCAACCTTTTCGGCAACGTCTCTTCAAATAAAATTGTTGCAACAGTCAAAGCAATGCCGATTAGCGAAAGTAGCACGAATACGCCGCGCCACGACGCGAAGATTAAAATTTGTCCGCCTATAACCGGTGCAAGTATCGGCGCCAAGCCGTGTACCGTCATAAGCATTGAAAAAAATCTTGTCAGCTCCGCGCCGCTTGCACAGTCCCGCGCTATCGCACGTGCAATTACAATGCCGAACGCGCCGCTTAAGCCTTGCACCAAGCGAAACAGCAAAAATATTTTTATGTCACTTGCCAACATACAGCCCAGCGTTGACAGCGTGAAAAGTGACATTCCCGCGACTAACGGAATTTTTCTGCCGCACATATCGCTGATTGGTCCCGCGAAAATTTGTCCCGCGCCCATTCCGACAATCGTAGCCGTTAAAGTCAGCTGAATTAATGACGTTCCGACGTTAAATTCCGCGTCCATTGACGGCAGGGCAGGCAGGTACATATCCGTTGCCAACGGCGCCATTGCCGTTAAACAGCCGAGTAAAATTGTAAGTGTAATTTTTCTATTCGCGTCCATTTTATTTTGAGAAAACGTTTATCACGTCTTTAGCCGTGACGACGACGGTTAAAAGTAAAAGCAACGCGATACCGACGCTCTGCGTGTATCTTAAAGCCTTCGGACTTAAGGGCTTGCCGCGTACCGCCTCAATGACGAGACCGACGAAGTGACCGCCGTCAAGCGCAGGTACCGGCAAAAGATTTATTATGCCGAGATTAAGGCTTAACAGTGCCGCGAAGTTTAAAAGCGGTACAAAGCCGAGTGTGGCGACTTGCCCCGCCATTTGCGCAATGCCGACCGGTCCCGTGACTGTCGCGCCGGAAGGTGCCTTTACTAAATTTGCAAGAGCGTCAAGCATAAAAAGTATTATGTCACGCGTATGTGCCAGCGCCATTGTTAAGGATTCGACGACGCCTTTGGATTCGTAGACAACTTGATTTTGTACGCCGATTAAAGCTCTGTCACTGTTTAAATCTGTTGTAGGCGTGATTGAAACTTCGGCGACCTGCGAATTTCTTTCGTACTGAATCAGCACGGGCGATTTATCTTCGTCAAGTTTAATTTTTTCGGTAAATTCTTTCCACGTAGAAACTTTTTCGCCGTTGACGCTTAAAATTTTATCACCCGCCAAAAGTCCCGCTTCCTGCGCGGGCATACCGTCAATAATCGCGCCTAAAATCGGTTCGGTAGAAGGTTGCGCGACGCCTTGAAAGCAGTAGATACCGAAAAATAAAATTATCGGCAAAATAAAATTCATACCGGAGCCGGCTAAAATTACAATCATTCGTGACAGTACGGGCTTTTCGCAATAGCCGCGTTCACCTGCCTGATTGTCGCTTGGGTCCATTCCGGCAATGTCATTAAAGCCGCCGAGTGGAATTGCGCGAATGGAATAAACCGTTTCGCCGCGCCGCACTCTGAAAAGTTTGGGACCGAAACCTATTGCAAATTCGTCAACACGCATACCTGTCAATTTCGCCGTGATGAAATGTCCAAATTCGTGAAAAAGTACCAGCAGTCCGAAGACGAAAATTGCCGATGCCAAAGTAAGTAACATAAAATTTCTCCTTTCAATTTAGGGACTAGGGACTAGGGAACAGGGACTAGGAATTAGAAAATCTGTTCCCTCTTCCCTGTTCCCTCTTCCCTAACCTTCCAAATGATGTTTGATGAATTTTTCGGACAAAACTCTAACCGACGCGTCCTCCATTTTCAAAACGCCGATTGAAGGGAATCTTAACACCGAATGACTTTCAAGCGCATTTTCTATCACGTCATAAATCTGCAAAAATTTTATCCTGCCGCGCAGAAATGCATTCACCGCAACTTCATTCGCCGCATTTAATATGCACGGCATTGACCCGCCGATTTTTCCCGCGTCATACGCCAATTTCAAGCCGCGAAATGTTTTTAAGTCCGGCTCTTCAAATGTCAAACTCTTTATCTCCCAAAAGTTCAAGCGCTTTATCGGCGAAGGCAGGCGGTTGGGATAAGTCAGCGCGTACTGAATCGGCAGGCGCATATCCGGCGCGGCAATCTGCGCGATAATCGAGCCGTCTTTAAATTCCGTCATTGAATGAATGATACTCTGCGGATGCACGACGACTTGAATTTTATCGTAGTCGACATTGTAAAGCCAGTGCGCCTCGATAACCTCAAGCCCCTTGTTTACAAGTGACGCCGAGTCTACGGTAATTTTCTTGCCCATATTCCAAGTGGGATGCGCCAAAACTTCGTCAACCGTGACATTTTGAAGTTCGTCCGCAGTTTTACCGCGAAAGGGACCGCCCGACGCCGTAAGCAAAATTTTTTCCAGCGCGTCACGATTTTCACCCTGCAAGCACTGAAAAATTGCGCCGTGTTCGCTGTCAACCGGCAGGATTTTTACTTTGAACTTATTCGCCAAATTTATGACGAGTTCACCCGCCGCAACCAGCGTTTCCTTATTTGCAAGGGCGATATTTTTTCCGTACTGAATTGCTTTAATGGTAGGTTCAAGCCCTGCAAAGCCGCTCATTGACGTCACGACAATTTCCGCGTCACCGTAACCTGCCGCGTCTATGAAAGCCTGCCTGCCGCCTGCAAGTTCGGTAGCGTCGAAAGTTTTTGCCGCCTTCAACTTTTTGTAGGCGTCCTCATCTGCAAGTACCGCCAACTCCGGCTGAAATTCTTCGATTTGCTTTGAAAACAATTCGACGTTGGAATTTGCCGCCAATGCGCAGATTTTAAATTCGCCCGGCAATTTGCGTACCACGTCAAGCGCCTGCGTGCCGATTGAACCTGTTGAGCCGAGTATAGATATTTTTTTCAAAATAATTTCCCCTTAAAAAGTTGCTGATTAACTGAAAAGGACCGCCGAAATAACTATCGACAGTCCTGTTAATTTCTTTAGTTGGTCGGAACGACGAGATTTGAACTCACGACCCCTACCACCCCAAGGTAGTGCTCTCCCAAACTGAGCTACGTCCCGGCTGGAATTTTTTGACGTTGAACTTTCAACGGCGCATAGTTTACCACAACGATTTTTAAAATGCAAGCAAAATTTTTTCACGTTTCATTACAATTTATCAATAGCGTTAAGCGAAAATTGAAAGTGAAAAATTTTTTTGCTATAATTTCAAAATTAATTTTTAACAGAAAGGAAATTGAAGTGAATAAAGCTTTCTACGATAATGAAAGAGAAATTGACCTTGACGAACAGAAAAGGCTGTACCGGCGCGAAAAAAGAATTTCGTGGACGCGTTCGGCAGTTTTTATTGCTGTCATCATAGCGCTGGCACTGGGACACGACGGCTACCACTACGCATATATCGGTGCGGCAATTCTCTTTATGATTTTTATGACGCTTGTCGGACGTCACGACGATATTAAGCGGCGGCAAAAATTTTTGACAAGTCGCCTTAACGTTTTAAATTCTTACATTGTCCGTGCGCGCGGCACGTGGCGTAAGCGTTCAAATGACGGCAGTGTTTATCTTGACAGCGAAAGACCGCAGGACGTTGACCTTTATATTTTCGGCGCAGGTTCAATCTTTCAATATATCTGCGCGGCACGTACAAAGCGCGGGCGTGACAGATTAGCCGCGTCATTTTCACCGATACCGCCGGAAGACTTCACGGAAATTCGCATTCGTCAAAAAGGGGTTGCCGAACTTTTACAGCGTCCGCGCCTTTCACTTGACCTTGAGGCATTCGCACGACTTATGCCGAACAATC
>JAFTEG010000224.1 GCA_017453765.1 Selenomonadaceae bacterium | reverse complement strand
TTAAGGCGGTTGAAGAGAGAATCAGCGCCACCAATATTGCAATAAAAAATTTTTTCAAAAAATCACTCCTTGTTTAGGGAATAGGGATTAGGGATTAGGTCGTAGAAAAAACTGTTCCCTCTTCCCTAGTCCCTCTTCCCTAATTCTACAAAAAGTCATTGCCATTTTCAGAATGTTTGTGTTATAATTTGCGCGGAAATTTAGATTTTCTTTGTAAGGAGTGATTCAGATGAGTCCCGGTAAAATTTTTAAGAGAGTTGCAACATTTTGCTTAGCTCTCGCGGTAGCTGTAGGGGTTGCCGGTTGCGGCGGCGGACAATCCGGCGAAAACTTCGTAAACATTGCTACCGGCGGTACGGCGGGTACTTATTACCCGATAGGCGGCGCAATTGCCGATATTATCAACAAGGACGTTAAAGACGTGAACGCCAGCGCTCAAAGTACCGGCGCGTCTGTTGCCAATATCAATATGCTCAGCGACAAGCAGGTTGATTTGGCGATTGTCCAAAACGATATCGCTTACTACGCCTTGAACGGCACGGAAATGTTTGAGAAGAAAATTGAAAACCTGCGCGGCATTGCGTCACTCTATCCTGAAACTTGCCAATTCGTAACGCTTGAAGGTTCCGGCATTAATTCAATCGCCGACCTTAGAGGTAAAAGAGTTGCTGTAGGCGCGGCAGGCAGCGGCGTTGAAGGCAACGTTCGCCAAATTCTCAAAGCTTACGGCATGACTTATGACGATATCAGTGCGCAATTCCTTTCATTCGCAGAAGGCGCTACGGCGCTTAAGGACGGCACGGTTGACGTCGCTTGCCTTACGGCAGGTTATCCTACCGCCTCTGTACAGGATATCGCGTCGCAAAAACAAATTCGCCTTATCCCGCTTGATTCGGACAAAGTTGACGCACTCATTGCAGATTATCCCTTCTACACAAGAACTTCAATTCCGGCTAACACCTATCAAGGCTTCAGCGCGGAAGTTCCCACCGTCAGCGTAATGGCTATTCTCATTACCACCGACAAAATGACGGATCAGCTCGGTTATGACATTACTAAGGCGATTTTCACCAACACCGACAAACTTTCTGCCGCGCATTCTGCCGCAAAGGCTATTCAAAAAGATACCGCGCTTAACGGTATGAACTTCATTAAGATGAATCCCGGCGCAGAAAAATTTTTAAAGGAAAAGTAAATAGTAATTAGTGAATAGTAGTTAGTGAATAGTAGTTAGTGAATAGTTACAAGCTACCGGCTAAAAATATCTTCGCTCCGAATGTTGGAGCTTTTTTTTTGCAACGAAAGGATTTCTTATGCGTATTGCAATTTTTGAAAACATTATGACGGAAGGCGGTCACGAAGTCGACTTCGACAGAATTTTGGTTGAAGAATTTTTAGCACTCGGTCACGACGTGAAATTTTACGTCCCCGCCAATTTTATTTTTAAATTCGATTACAAAGTCCCCGCCGTCAAACTGGCAGGTGACGCCGTGATTTACAGTACGTCACGCGGCTTAAAAAAAATCGCCGCGTCAATAAAGCGTGAAATTAATCGTCAGCGTTGGTACAGTCAGCTTTTCGACGCACAAAAAAATTTCGACGCACTCATCGTGCCGACTTCAACCTACCGCTACCTGCGCGCACTCAATCACAACAGCTTAAAAAAAATTTCCGTGCCGCTGATTTTTATCCTGCACGGAATTAATCCCAATGAGTCTGCCAACTTCTTTGAACAGGCGGAAAAACTTTTGCCGTACCGTAACGTAAAACTTTGCGTGTTGACTTTGGACAAAAATTTTTTCGCCGGCAAACCTTCAAATATTTTTCCCACGTACCCGCCGACTTACACGCCGCGTGACGTTAAACTTTTTGAACGGCAACTCGGTGACGAATTGCAAATCGGTTTTTTCGGTCAATATCGGCGTGAAAAAAATCTGCGCGGTCTCCTCGATGTCTTCATTAACGCCGCCTATAAACGCAAGGTCAATCTGCTTGTGCAAGGTTCGACAATGCACGAAGAGGACGCGGAAGATTTTGAAGAGATTATCGCGCAGTATAAAAATTATAGCGGCTTAAGTTTTATGCACAAAAGTTTAATCGGCGCCGATTGGCAATGTGCAATTTTGAATGTCGACGCGCTTTTAATGCCGTATTCTGCGCCGCGTTACAGATATCATTGGAGCGCCATGCTTTTCAACGCGATCGGCTACAAAAAGCCGGTCATTGCGTCGAATGAAATTAATCCCGAAGTTTGGCAGGATTACCGAATCGGTGAAACTTTTGAAAGCGGCAACTTGAAAGGTTTGGACGCCGCGCTAAAAATTTTTATTGATAACTTTGATGAAAATGTTTCGACGTACAGAAAAAATTTAAATGCCGCCGCGCAGATTTTTTCGCCGCAGAATTTTGCCTTAAACTTAATCAAGCTTTTTTAGTCTCCTCACTCTTCACTCCTCACTCTTCACTCCTAACTCTTCACTCCTCACTAATCTAAATTCTGATTCTAAGCGTCGTGGTAGTGTTGGGTCTGCATTCAAAATTTCTTTCATTCGGCAATGACACGCGCAGAATAAATTTATCGTTACGCGGCGGTGCGTCCGTCTGATTTTCTGAAACGTGCGGCGTTGCATTTTCAAAAGGTGCAGATTCCGTAGCTTTTTCTGCGGCAGGTTGACTTTCGGCAGGCGTTTCAGCGCTTGCAGGTTCGGTAGATTGAATTTCCGCCGAAGGTTCAGCAGTTGCAGGTTCGGCAGGTGTTGCGGCAGGTTCGGTAACTTCTTCGGCGTAAGCTACAGAAAATAATTTTAATAAGGCTGATTGATTTTCCGCAGGTGCAGGCACGTCAGTCGGCGCAGGTTCTGTAGCAGGTGTCGTAGCATTTTCAACCGGCGGCGTATCGGTTACGGCAGGTGAATTTTCAGTCGCGGCAGGTGTTTCAGTCGGTGCAGACTCTGTAGCCGCATTTTCAGTCGGTAAATTTTCTGCGGCAGGTTCTGTAACTTCAGCGGGCGCGGGTTCGGGCGAAATTTTTTCAATTACAGTGCCGGTCAAATTGTTGCCGTCAATGCTGTAGCTTACAAGTTTGCCGAGCGGAATTTTGTTAAAAGTCTCTTCGCTGACTTCAGCGGCAAGCCAAAGTTCGTTGCTGTCGCCGATTTTTGCAACAACGTCGCCGGCTTTCAAATCTTTTTGCGGTTCGGTTGAATAGTAAATCGTACCGTCAACCGGCGCGATAATTGCCGTTTCTTGAGCTTCCTGCAATGCAACGTTCAGAGAAAGTTCAGCCTGCTTAATGGCGTTTTCGGCGCCGTACAAAACTGCGGGCGGCGTAGGTTGAAGTTCGTCGACGTATTCAATTTCCTCAACGTAAGTCGTCTCGTACCGCACGCCTGATTCCGAATAAGTATATGAGGACGAATTAGCCTTCGCATTTTCGTAAGCTTGTATCGCGGCGTCACGTTGAACGGCACTGACAGCGCCCATTTCAAAAAGTTCACGCATACGATTGGCGCGTTCCTCCAAGCTTGCCAAATTAGCCGAGCCGCCGCCGCTTGTACGTGACGATTCGGTATAAACCGGCGTTTGAACTGCGCGGGTTCGTGTCACGGGGACTTTAACCCAAGTGCCTCTTTGCAACTCTTCATAGTTTTGGCGTGCAAGCTCAACGGTACTTTCAAGTTGCTCTATCATTTCTTCGGTGACGCTGATTTCAAGCCGCGCTATGACGTCGCCGGCTTTAACTTCGTCGCCGTCTTGAAATAAAAATTCGCTGACTCTGCCGTTTACCAAAGTACGCACGGAAACCATTGTGCCGGTGACTTTGGCGTTTTCAATTTTAATTTCGTGAAAGGCGTGGTAGTGTTCAAAGACGCCGTAACCAATCGCG
>JAFTEG010000223.1 GCA_017453765.1 Selenomonadaceae bacterium | reverse complement strand
TTTTCATTAGGTTTTTGTAGGCACTAAAATATGACCGATTTTACATTCAGACCAATAGGACGAAAAAAATTTATCCTGCTGACTTTGGCGAATTACACCATTTTCACCGCGCTTTGTATGATTCTATGTCATACGGGAATAATTACCGGCGGAAAAGAACTTGTGCAAAGCTGTTCACTGCCGGAATTTATCTTCAACACGCTGTTAATGTCATTCCTTTTTACGTTGAGCTTTTCCGGCTACGGCAACACGCCTGAAGTATCCGTCGATACGTCCATGTACATAGGGCTGTTGTTTATGTTTGCGCAATATATGATATCCGCGTGTCGGCGCAATGACGGTTTCTTCAACTACTACTTGCCGCACCTTTCCGCCGCGCCGCTTTTCGCTGTCCCCGCTCTTCTTTGGCTTGCAATACGAAAAGAAGGAATTGCATTTGAGCTTTTCGACTTCACAAGAAAAATCGGGCGCGTGAGATATTTGTTTTTAAGTCTGCTTGCATACGCGCTCTTTGCAGTCTTGTTGGCGGATCCTTCCATCGTGCCGCTTACGCCTAAAGCAGTGGCAATTTTGCACGAATACGAGTTGCCGGGATTTTTCGGCTACGTATTAATTTCCTCCGTGCCGCTGTACTTTTTAAATGTAGGTCTCGTACACGGCTTTTCAAACGTCATGTGGTTCGGTGTAATTGCTTGCTGGCTCATAATGTTGCTTGTCTATTGGCGTTGCAACAGCGGCAATTTCAATAAGCGTTGGTGTTTCGCGCCGCTTTTTCCGATAGCAAATATAATTGTCTTAGGTTACCTAGCAATAAAAAAAGACAACCCGCCGCCTGCAGAGGAGCCGCCGCAGTACCCTGATAACCGTAAATTTAAAAAAGGAAATGATAAACGCAAATCTAAAAAAAGGCATTAATAAATTTTTGAGTTATTATAAAAACTTTGAGTTATTATATAAAAAATTCTTAGCCATTGAAAGGGGAAAAACTTTTTGAAATATATCAGCACACGTTCCAAAATTACGCCGGTAGATTCGGCAGTAGCGATTTTGAAGGGGTTGGCGCCGGACGGCGGGCTTTTCGTGCCGGAGTCTATTCCGAAAATAAAGTTGGACGAAATAAATAAAGTTGTCGATAAACCGTACGCCTTATGCGCGGGAGAAGTCTTGAAAAGATTTTTGACAGACTACACGGAAAATGAACTGTTCGAGTGCGCGGAGCTGGCTTATAACTGGTTCGACGTACGCGCAAAAGTACCGATGTCAATTTTGGTGCAGGACCCTAAAAATCCGAAATTCCCAATCGGCATAACTGAACTTTGGCACGGTCCGACTTACGCTTTCAAAGATGTGGCACTGCAAATGTTACCGCGCCTTATGTCATTGGCGCTTAAAAAGACCGGTGAGACGAAGGAAATTTTAATTTTAGTTGCAACGTCCGGCGACACGGGAAAGGCGGCATTGGCGGGTTTTGCCGACGTACCGCAGACAAGGATAATGGTGTTTTATCCAAACGGCGGCGTCAGCAAAATTCAGCGCCTGCAAATGGTAACGCAGACCGGCGGCAACGTAAACGTCACGGCGGTAAACGGCAATTTCGACGACACGCAAACCGGCGTTAAAAATATTTTTAATGATGAAAAGATTCGTGAGCAACTTGCCGCGTCGAATATAAAATTGAGTTCCGCCAACTCCATAAACTGGGGAAGGCTTGTACCGCAGATTGTCTACTACTTCACGTCCTACGCAGATTTTATTCGGACTAAGCAGGTTAAACTCGGCGAACCGGTCAATATCGCCGTACCGACGGGTAACTTTGGAAATATCCTTGCCGCGTACTATGCAAAACGCATGGGCTTGCCGGTCAAGCGTATTATCTGCGCGTCCAACGCAAACAACGTTTTGACGGAATTTTTCAAGACCGGCGTTTACAATAGAAATCGCGAATTTCATAAGACTATTTCGCCGTCAATGGACATTTTAATTTCAAGTAACCTTGAACGCCTGCTTTACCATGAGTCCGGCTACACCGACACGGTCAATCGCTTTATGACGCAACTCAATGAAACGGGTACGTACAAAATTGATGCGCCGCTGAAAAAGAAGTTGGATAAAATTTTTCACGCCGATTTTGCGACGGAAGATGAAACGTCCCATATGATTAAGGAAATGTTCAGCCAATTTAAATACCTTGTCGATCCGCACACTGCCGTAGCGCTGAAAGTTGTCAGCAATTACCGCCGCGATACGCGCGACATGACGCCGGTTGTAGTTGCGTCGACGGCAAGTCCCTTTAAATTCACGTCAGCCGTTTTAAAGGCGTTGGGTCAGACGACGGAAGGCGTTGACGACCTCAAGCAGCTTGACACGCTTGCACTAGTCAGTAATTGGCGCATTCCTACAAATTTGGCGAAACTTGCCGGTGCGAAGATTTTACATACCGACGTTTGCGAAAAAGAAGAAATGGCGGAGCGCGTTTTAAAATTTGCGGCGAATTAGATCGATGGTTGAATTGATCGATAGATCGATAGTTTTTGAAGATTGAAAGCTATGAAAATAAAAATTGGTACTCGCGGCAGTAAGCTTGCGCTATGGCAGGCGAATTTTATTGCGGCTGAACTTGCTAAAAAAAATCCCGCGCTTGAAGTCGAGCTTGTCAAAATTCAAACGCAGGGCGATAAAATTTTGGATACGCCGCTTGCAAAAATCGGCGGTAAAGGTCTATTTACTAAGGAACTTGAACGCCGCCTTGCCGCGAAACAAATTGATATCGCGGTACACAGCTTGAAAGATATGCCCGGCGAAATTCTTTCCGAATTTAAAATTGCCGCGATAACACGGCGCGAAAATCCCTTTGACGCCTTTGTAAGCAACCGTTTTAAAACATTCGCCGAACTGCCTTCAAACGCGGTTATTGGCACGTCAAGCCTTCGCAGAGCCGCGCAGATTTTAATGTTGCGTCCCGAATTGCAGGTTAAAAATTTACGCGGCAACGTCGACACGCGCTTAAAAAAGCTTGACGCGGGAGAATTTGACGCGGTGATATTGGCGGCGGCAGGGCTTGAACGTCTCGGCTACGGCGCACGAATCAATGAAGTTTTGACGCAGATAATTCCTGCGGCGGGACAAGGTGCGCTTGCCGTTGAGATTCGCGCTGACGACGAAAAAACTTTAGACGCCGTGAAATTTTTAAATGACACCGAAACCTGCGCGGCGGTGAAAGTGGAGCGGGACTTTTTGCGGACGGTGCAGGGCAGTTGCCAAATTCCGGTAGGCGTCTTTGCACGAGTTGAAGGTAATGAAATTTCTGTTCGTGCAGTTATCGCGTCGCTTGACGGTAAAAATTTTGTAAAGGATTCTGCCGTGACTGAATTGAAAAATATTGATGACTTCGGTAAAAATTTTGCGCTGAAACTTTTAAATGACGGCGGGCGGGAGATTTTAAACGCGCTTACCGAATTGGGCTGAAGGGGTGGTAATATTGCCTATAAAAATTCCGAATAACTTACCCGCAACAAATATTTTGGAAGGCGAAAACATTTTTGTAATGGACGCGGACAGAGCCTACACGCAGGACATTCGCCCGCTGAAAATTTTAATTTTGAACTTGATGCCGATAAAATCGGTGACTGAAACGCAACTTTTAAGACTGCTTGGAAATACTCCGTTGCAGGTTGAAGTTGATTTTATTTACACGGCAAGCTACACGCCTACGCATACGTCGAGAGACTATCTCACGGAATTTTACGGCACGTTCAAAGACGTTAAGAAGAAAAAGTACGACGGCTTTATACTCACGGGGGCGCCGGTAGAATTTTTGGATTTTGAAGACGTTGCCTATTGGGATGAGCTTTCAGAAATTATGGAATGGAGCAAGAAAAATGTTTGGTCGACATTCCATATTTGCTGGGGCGCGCAGGCGGGTCTGTACTATCATTACGGCGTGCCGAAAATTATTTTGGACGAAAAAATTTCCGGCGTTTACCCGCATAAATTATGTGTGCACCATGAAAAACTTTTTCGCGGCTTTGATGACGAATTTTTTGTGCCGCATTCAAGAAACACCGATACGCGGCGCGAAGATTTAGAAAAAGTTCCCGCGCTTACCATTTTGTCCGAGTCTGATGAAGTCGGAGTGTACGCCATTGCAAATTTGGACAAGCGGCAATTTTTTATCACCGGTCACGCGGAATATGATCCATACACGCTGAAAAATGAATATGAACGCGATGTAAAGGCGGGACTTAATCCCAACGTGCCGAAAAATTATTTTCCCGCCGATAATCCTGACAATGAGCCGGTTGTAAAGTGGCGGTCGGTGGCGCACTTGCTTTTTGCAAATTGGCTTAACTACTATGTCTATCAAGAGACGCCGTACGAAATTGATTCGATAGGGTGAACAGGGAAGAGGGACTAGGGAAGAGGGAACAGTTTTTTCTACGACCTAATCCCTAATCCCTATTCCCTAAACAAGGAGTGATTTTTTGAAAAAATTTTTTATTGCAATATTGGTGGCGCTGATTCTCTCTTCAACCGCCTTAA
>JAFTEG010000026.1 GCA_017453765.1 Selenomonadaceae bacterium | reverse complement strand
TGATGAAATTCGTGCATTGGACGCTAAAATTTTAAAGCTCCAAGAATCTACCGACGCGAAGTTTGATAAGATTGACGAGAAATTTGATAAGATTGACGCTAAGTTCGGAAAGCTTGAAGAAAAAATCGACAGCATGGGTAATCACGTAAGAAATTTAGCTGTCGCCGCAATGGTCGGCATAGGTGCAATGGCGGCTGCAATTTTCGGCATTGCCTATTCAGTAATAAATAAAATGTAGCTTTCAAAATATTTTTAAAGGCGGTAATTAATCGCGCATTGACAATTTATTTTTCGTTTTGTAGAATTAAAATGCTCGAAATAACTTCACGGGAGGTGAACTTTAATGGATTTAAATCTTGTGTGGTTTGTGCTGATAATCGTGCTGTTCACGGGATTTTTTATCCTTGAAGGTTTCGACTACGGCGTAGGAATGTTGATACTCGGACGCCCTGAAAATGAGCGGGCGCAGTTCATTCGTACAATAGGACCGGTATGGCACGGAAATTCTGTATGGATGATAACGGCAGGCGGCGCGGCTTTTGCGGCTTTCCCTCACTTCTACGCAACATTATTCAGCGCTGCTTATATGGCGCTGTTTTTAATGTTAATCGCCTTAATCCTGCGCGGCGTAGCCTTTGAACTGCGCGGTAAGTTCAACAGAGCCGATTGGAAAACATTATGGGACGGTGCAATAGTTTTCGGCAGTTTTTTACCGGCGCTTTTATGGGGCGTCGCCGTTGCAAATTTACTGCGCGGCTTGCCTATTGATTCGCAAATGCACTACGCCGGAAATTTTTTTGACCTCTTAAGCCCGTACACAATTTTGGGCGGCTTAACCTTCGTGCTTTTATTCGCATTTCATGGACTGACTTTTTTAACGATAAAACTTGCTGACGCAAGATTGTTGCTTGACTTAAAGCGCAAGGGAAAATGTCTCGGCGTAATTGCGTGGCTGGCATACATACTCTTTATAGTTATGTCAATGTTTGAAACGGACGTGCTTTCAAAATCTGTCGGCGTAATAATTTTTGCGGCGGCGGCAGGCGTCTTCTCTGCAAGCTGGGACTTTGTACGCGAAGGCAGGCAGAAATCTTCATTCGTGGCAACTACCGTATCCATAGCAATGACTACGGTAGCTTTCTTCGTGGCACTCTTCCCGCGTCTTATGGTTTCAAGTTTGGCGCCGGAATGGAGCGTGACAATTTACAATGCCGCCTCGACGCCGGATACACTTTTCATAATGACCATAGCCGCAGTGATTCTCGTGCCTATCGTCTTATGTTATCAGTATTGGACGTACAAAATTTTCAGCGCACGCGTTAAACCTAAAGACTAAAACATTTTCGCTCGTTAAACTTAAAGACTAAAAAAATTTGGGAGCGTGATAAGAATGAATCAGCGGGGCTTTGCTACGCTGGAAGTTATTTTAATGATTGTAGTTATCGGCATTTTGGCTACCGTTGCCGTGCCGCGTTTCACCGACGTTACCACAAAAGCCAATACCGCCAAAATTCAATCGGACTTGACAACTATCGATACCGCAATTCAAATTTATTATATGGAAAAAGGCAGTTATCCCGCAGATATAGACGCACTTGTAACAGGAAACTATTTAATGGATAAGCCGACGCCGCCGACTGGTTCAGCTTACGTTAAAACCACTGAAAATTCTACGACAACGGCAAAGGAAACAAAAATAACCGGACCTAACTACGGATTTACTGAAACCGGTGACACTAACAAAGTTAAACGTGCAAGTTTGGACGGCAATACAGTAGACAAGTTCACCTTGCCGAAATAAAAATATATCCCGCGCTGAAAAAGGTTGCGGGATTTTTTGTTGTCAAGTTTATTCGCAGATTGACTTTGCAATTTTAAAAAATTATACTTCATTGATTCGGCAAAATTTTGCCAAGTTGGGAGCGATTAAATTTTGGACATTCGTATAGCAGGCATTATACCCGAATCTTTTGTGGACGGCGAAGGCATAAGGTACGCTGTTTTTATGCAAGGTTGCACGCGTCACTGTGAAGGCTGTCAAAACCCCGCGACGCACGCGCTTGACGGCGGGAAAATTATGGACACGGCTGAAATTATTGCCGCGATTAAAAGAAATCCTCTGCTTGCGGGAATTACTCTTACCGGCGGTGAACCGCTTTTACAAATTCCTGCCGCTACGGAGCTTGCAAAGGCTACAAAAAAGTTGGGGCTGAATGTTTGGTGTTACACCGGCTTTGTGTTTGAGGAAATTCCTGCCGCCGCGCAGGAGCTTTTAAATTTTGTCGACGTGCTTGTTGACGGTCCCTTCATACTTTCACAGCGCGATTTGGAATTGGATTTTCGCGGCTCAAGGAATCAGCGCATAATAAATTTGAATGAGTGGAGGAAGGCTAATGGCTGAAAAATTTTACGGCACGTTGCAGACGCTTAAACAAAAAATGCGTGACGACATAAATCTTGCGAAAAATCCCTACGATATTTTGCTGACTATGGCGAAGGAGATCGGCAAAATTACCGGCGAAGATAATTTTTACACGGAGATTCGCGAAAATATAATTTCGATTTACAGTCACGTTTTCAATGAGAAAAGAGTTTTGGAGCTTGAGCTGGAAGAAGTTACCGCGCGCAGAGAAAAAATTGCCGCCGCGCTTGATAATGACGCTTTCAGTAAAGATGATAAAGACAGAATGAGATTTGCGCTTACACGGCACGACAAGGAAATTGAACGGCTGAAAAC
>JAFTEG010000222.1 GCA_017453765.1 Selenomonadaceae bacterium | reverse complement strand
TTGACATTGTTAAAATCAAAGTCAGCGCCAAAATTATTTTTAAAACTTTTTTCATATATTTAATTTCTAATTCCTAATTCTAATTTCTAATCCTAATCCTAATTTTAACTCTAATTCCTAATTCTAATTTCTAATCCTTAATCCTACATCCTTAATTCCTAATTGGCGTAGCCGCCGCTGCCCCAAAGTTTAGCCTTCAAAACGTCATAATAATTTTTATCGGCAAACTTTACAATCTGCGCGGTCATTTTGGATTTACGCACAACAACTTCATCACTGGGCGGTAGTTTAAAACTTTCCTGCCCGTCCAACGTCACAACCAAATCAGACATTGCGCGAATTTTAATCCGAACTTCGTCATCTTCACTAACTACAAGCGGGCGCATTTGAAAAGTATGCGGGCAAATCGGAATGATTATAAGCGCACGAATTGTAGGATTTAAAATGGGACCGCCTGCACTTAAACAGTACGCAGTTGAGCCGGTTGGACTTGAAACAATCAGCCCGTCCGCTTGACAATCGGTCAAATGCGTATCGTTGACATAAATTTCCATTCTAAGCATACGCGCCGAGCCGCCTTTTGAAATTACCACGTCATTAATCGCGTTGCCCAAAAATTTTTCGCCGAGTTCGTTTGACGCATAACCGCTCAACAGCAGGCGATTTTCTACAATGTATTCACCAACAAGAATTTTGCCGAGTCTGCTTTCAAGTTCACGCGGCTCAATGTCAGTCAAAAATCCCAGCGTGCCGAGATTAATTCCGCAGACAGGAATGCCTTGTTCTTGAAAACGCCGACAAACGCCGATTAAAGTACCGTCACCGCCGATTGACAGCGCCATATCAATGTGTACGCGCTCCACGCAGGGCAAGCCGTATTCTTCCTTGCGAAACTGCCGCGCCTCTGTTGCAGGCATAACGAGCCGAACATTTTTATTGTGATAAAATTTAAAAATGCGGTCAACAATTTCGCCGCTCCTACGCTTGCTTATGTTTGGGAAAACCGCAATTTGCATCATTCCCGCTTCGACGCCGAAAACCGTGCCGAAAATATTTTGTCTCGCCATTATCTAGCTCCTTTGCTGATTTAAGTCTAGTTAAAAATTCGCCGCATTGAAAGTAACTCCTTTAATGTTAGGGATTAGGGATTAGGGAAGAGGGATTAGAAAATCGGTTCCCTCTTAACTCCTCCCTCTTAACTCCTCACTCTTCACTAAACTTTTTCTTGCAAAATTGTTTGGCGGCAATTATAATTTTGAAAAAGATTCACAAAGATTCGAGGTGAAAATAATGCTGAAAAAATTTTTGGCGGCAGTTTTGGTAGCGGCGGCAAGTTTCACTTTCACGGCAACTTCTGAGGCGGCAGAATCAGATTACACTTGCAGAGGCGGTTGCTACGGCGACGGTTATTGTTACGACGACGGTTATTGTTACGGCAATGACAATCGTGGCAGTTACGGTGGAAATTATCGCGGCGGTTGTCACGGCGTAGGTTGCCGACGCTAATTTTAAATTTACGCTTTAACCGGCGTTATTGTAAAGGAGGGGTGAGTTTGGCAGATTACACGACAACTAAGCCGGAGTGGGCAGTTTCAAATTCTTTGTCGGTGATGAGCGGCATTGAAGGCATTAAAGACACTACGGTAGGAAATATCAATCCCGCGTTGGCGAATATGCGTCCTAAGCGCCGTATGACGTTGACAGAAGACGAAATTGTTGACGGCGTTATAAATGGCGACCGAGTCATTTTGTCACGCGCGATAACTTTAATTGAAAGCAATAATCCCAAACATTTTGCAAAGGCCCAAAGAGTTTTGCAAAGACTTTTACCGCGAACAGGTAAGGCGCTTAGAGTTGGGATAACCGGCGTACCAGGCGCAGGCAAGTCTACGTTTATTGAGGCGTTCGGCAACATGCTCTGCGACGAAGGACACAAGCTGGCAGTTTTGGCAGTCGACCCTACAAGTTCGGTGACGCGCGGTTCAATTTTAGGCGACAAGACGCGTATGGGTACGTTAAGCCGCAGACCCGAAGCCTTCATTCGTCCCAGTCCCGCAGGCGGTACATTAGGCGGCGTGGCACGTAAAAGCCGTGAAACAATGCTGATGTGCGAGGCGGCAGGTTATGACGTGATACTTATTGAAACGGTTGGCGTCGGGCAGTCTGAAACTACCGTGCGTTCAATGGTAGATTTCTTTATGTTAATCGTGTTGACCGGCGCCGGTGACGATCTTCAAGGCATTAAAAAAGGCATTATGGAGCTTGCCGACGCGATTGTCATAAACAAGGCGGACGGTGACAACTTGGTTAAAGCTAAAGTGACGCGCGGCGAATACGAGCGTATGATTGAGTTTATACGTCCCGCGACCGAAGGCTGGCCGACTCACGCTTACCTTGCAAGCGCGATTAAGAAGACAGGGCTTGAGGAACTTTGGCAAGTCATTCAACTTTTTAAGCGGCTGACTACTGAAAGCGGCGTCTTTCAAAAACGGCGTGACAGTCAATTACTCGATTGGATGCAAGCGATGATTGACGAGCATTTACACGATATATTTTTCGGTGACGCGGTGGTTATGGGCAGAATGCCGGAGATTAGAGAAGCTGTATTGAACGGGATAATTTCGCCGACTCAAGCCGTTGCCGAATTGGTTAAGATTTTCGACATAAAGCGCGCGGCTGAACGGCAACACGTCGATTTATTTAATGCGCATTGATGAATACGACAGAAATTTTACATAGTGCGACGGCAAGACTTACGGCGGCAGGTATTGAATCGGCGCGGCTTGACGCTGAAGTTTTGTTGGCGCACGTTTTAAATTGCAGGCGGCTTTACCTCTACGTCGACGCCGATAAAAATTTAAATCCCGCGCAGGTTGAACGCTTTGAATCGCTTATAAGGCAACGCGCCGAAAAAATTCCGACGGCGTACCTTACCGGTCAACGTGAATTTTTGGGCTTAAATTTTGCCGTGACGCCGGACGTACTGATACCGCGTCCCGACACTGAAATTTTGGTGCAGTACGCCGTTGAAAAACTTTCCGCGCTGAAAGACAACGTGACTTTTGCAGATATCGGCACGGGCAGCGGCGCGATCTGCGTATCAATTTTAAAGTACGTGAAAAATGCCTGCGCCGTGACGGTGGACATTTCGCAGAACGCCATTAACTGCGCGAAGTTTAACGCGGAAAAATTTGGCGTTGACGACAGATTAAAATTTTACGTCGGAAATTTGTTTGAGCCTCTGCGCGGAAAAAAATTTCACGCGATAATTTCAAATCCGCCGTACATTCCGACAAGCGACTTGACAACGTTGCAGGACGAAGTTAAACGCGAACCGAGCATTGCGCTTGACGGCGGCGAGGACGGCTTAAATTTTTACCGGCGAATCGTTGACGCGGCGCCGAATTTTTTATGTACAGGCGGCTTTTTGGCAGTTGAAATTGGAATTAATCAAGCTCAAGATGTTAAAAATTTATTTGAAAAAAATTTCACCGACATTAAAATTTTGAAAGACTTGGCAGGAATTGAAAGGGTTGTCGCCGGTAGCTCTCTTCCCTAATCCCTGTTCCCTAATCCCTATGAAAACAGAAATATTAAAACCGACAAGAGAAAACATTAAACGCGCAGGCAATTTGATTCGCGCAGGTGAACTCGTCGCCTTCCCTACCGAAACTGTCTACGGCTTAGGCGCGAACGGCTTAAACGCGGACGCATGCAAAAAAATTTTCGCGGCGAAGGGCAGACCTTCCGATAACCCGCTGATTTTACATTTCGCCAC
>JAFTEG010000221.1 GCA_017453765.1 Selenomonadaceae bacterium | reverse complement strand
TCAATATCAATTGCAATGCCGTGACTGTCCGCAATCCATTTCGCGATAGAAAGACCGAGACCAACGGATTTATCGGCGTCGGACTTGGTACGGACTTTATCAGCGCGGAAAAATCTGTCAAAAACCTTTTTCGTGTCGTCCGGTGAAATGCCAATGCCTTTGTCGATAAAATTCACCGTAGCACCGCCGTTAAAAATTTTCAGCTCGACAATAACTTCATCTTCACTGTACTTCAGCGCGTTATCCAAAATCGCGGCGAACATTTTTTTCAGCGCGGTGATATCGCCGTTCATGGTAAAGGCGCCGTCACTCAAAAACTTTACGCGCGAACTTTGGGCAGATTGAATGACGTCTTGTAAAATTTCATCAACATCTGCGTCAACTTTATTCAGCGGCAGTTCGCCTTGATCTGCGTGCGTCAAAAATAAAAGTGACTCCAAAAGCGACTTCATATTTTCAGATTCATTTTTAATGGCGCTTGCAGATTCTTGAAAAAGTTCCTTGTCACGCGTACCGAACTATGCAAGAATTTCAGCGTAGCCGTCAATTATGGTAACGGTCGTGCGCAGTTCGTGCGACACATCGGCGACAAATTGTTTTTGCCGCGCAAAGGATTCATTAATCTTGTCAAGCATAAAATTAAAACTTTCGGCAAGCTCGACAACTTCATTGCCCGTGCCGTCAATGTCAAGGCGCTTATCCATATTACCGGCAGAAATTTCCCGCGCAGTTTCGCTTACCTGCCTGAGCGGCGTTAAAACCTTTGTAACCAATAGATATCCCGCCACTGCGGCAAGAGCTACGGCTAAAAAGTCAAGTAAAAAATTTACCCAGCCCAAGTAGGTTAAAAGTTCCTTTTCAAAAGTAATCGTCTTGAAAAGGTGGACGTTAAAAGTTTCGCCGCCGGAGTCGACGGAAATTTCCTTGTAGTAAAAAAATGAATGCGGCGTCTCAATCAGTTCATAATCGTCGTGCGTAAAGAAAGGGCGGTCATTTTTAATGTACTTAGTCATTCTGTCGGTCGGCGGAAAAAAGGGGCTGTTATCGGCAATTAAATTTCCCTGCGCGTCGGTGATACGAATAATTACGCCGGAAAGAGCCGCGTCCATATTCAAAATATTTTCGCCGGTACCGTCTTCAATTTCGTGATTCATTCGATTCAGTGAAATTTCAATAGCCTTAGCCGCCTGATGAAAAAAGAGGTAGCGTATACCGGCATTCGTGCCTAAGTTTGAAATTATCAGCGTCGACAACATAATAAGTACGTAAGTCAGCGTGACTTGCGTGGGGATTTTTTTTCGCTTAAAAGAATTTACAATGCGTCGGAAAAAATTTTGTTCAGATTTTACGGAAACAGCTGCGCCCTCTCCGCTAGTCGCGGATAACATAGCCTACGCCCCGTTCCGTGTGAATATATTTTTCGTTAAAAGCTTTATCTATTTTGTCGCGCAGTGCGTGAATGTAAACATCGACAACGTTTGTATCGCCGTAGTAATCGTAGCCCCAAACCGTTTGCAAAATTTTTTCGCGTGTAAGCACAATTCTTTTATTCTCAATCAGATATTGCAGTAAATCAAATTCCTTTTGGCTAAGGTCAATTTTTTCGCCGTTCACTTTAACTTCCCGCGTCTCGACGCAGAGTACCAAATTTTTCACCTTCAAATAGGTGTAAAGCGTTTTATCTTCCTGCTCCTTGCCTTCGTACAGCTTTAAAAAGTTTTTTATCTTGATTATCAATTCGTCGAAGGAAAAAGGTTTTGTCAGATAGTCAACGGCGCCGAGTTTAAGACCGGCAATTTTGTCTTTAATGTCATCTTTTGCCGTAACCATAATTATCGGCGGAAATTCACTTAATGCGCGAACCTGCCTGCAAATTTCAAAGCCGTCCATTTCCGGCAACATAAGGTCAAGCAACACCAAATCGTAATTTTCTTGTACGATTCTGTCATAGGCGCGACGTCCGTTGCCTTCAATGTAAACTTGAAATCCCGCGTCTTCCAAATTTAATTGCATTAGCCGCGCAATTCTTTCGGTATCCTCCACCACTAAAATTTTTTTCTTATCTTCCAAGTGAATCACTCCAAAAAATTTTGGTGTTATGATACATTAACGGCGGCGTTATGGAAATAGCTTGTCGGCATTTTTTATCAAATTTTAATTTTGACTAGGGCGTGTTGATTAATTAAAATTTTTACAATTAGTTAAGGTTTTTAGGATTTACTTTTTCTTTGGCGCAAAGAAAAAGTAACAAAAAGAAACATGTCCGCAGAAGTCGCATCCGGCGACTTGCGCGGACGGGCGCACGTCCTTGTGCGCCCCGCCATAATTGCGGTTGTTACGTAATTTGCGGCGTTTGTAATTTTAAGTTATTCAACAGCGCCTTTGCAATGCGTACGGCGATAAAATTTATTTTTTAAAATAAAAAAATTTCCCCTAAAAGCACGAAAGCCCCGAATCAAATTCGGAGCGTTAATTTCTTTGTGGAGCCGGTAATCAGACTTGAACTGACGACCTGATCATTACGAATGACCTGCTCTACCAACTGAGCTAAACCGGCGAAAACTTTTAATTTTTAAAACGTGGGTAATTATAGCAGAAAAATTTTAAAATGCAAGTGCGTAGAAAAAATTTTTTTTGCCGCGCGAATCATAATTTTAAATAAATGTTGCAAAAATTTCGGCGCTGTGATAAAATTGCAATGTTTAGTAAGAACACGATAAACGAAATCAACATGGTTACTAAAAAACCCCCGACGGCGAATCGGGGGTTTTGCGCGTTTTAGGTGTAACGCTAACCATTGGCCGGTCGCGGCTTAATGCCTATCCAACCATTTGCAGATGTAATGCGTCACTACGCCCGCCGCGATAGACATTATAAACGAAATCAACATAGTTCCTCACCTCCTTTCGTCCGAAGACGCGAGGTGTCAGTTACCTGCGACACAAATATTTTACAACAAAATTTTTCAAACTTCAATGAAAATCAAAATCTCAAACACGTTTCTGAATTGGTTGCTTGCGGCATTGGCGGCAGGCATTATCGTTACGGAATATTTTCAGCCGCCGGTTAGAATGTTACTTGCAATCTGCGCGGCGGCTGTTTTTATCGGAATTATTATCACGTGGAAGAAAAATTTTTCTGTCACGGCGAAGATAATTTTTCCGATAATTTTTTTTGCACTCGGCGCCGTAAGATTTTTTTCCGTCGACACTCTGCCGCCGAATGACATTTCAAAGTTTGAAGGTCAACGCGTTGCCGTCACGGGAACTGTACGTGAAGAGCCGACTACAAAATTTATGTCGAATAATTTATTTCAGCAACGCCTAATCGTCGACGTAACATCTGTCAAAATGAAAGGCGGTGACGTGCCGGTAAGCGGCGCACTGATTTTAACCGCGTACAACAGCGACGGCGTTTTTGAATCTGCGCGAATCGGCGATAAAGTTTCGGCGGAAGGCAACGTGAAGCTTTTAACCAATTACAAAAATCCGGGACAGATTGACGGCGTGACGCGAATGAAATCGGACGGCATAACCGCGCGAATGTCGGCAGGTAAAGGCGGCATTGAAATTGAAAGCGTCGAAGGCAGTCTTTGGACGAAATTTTTACGTCTCGTCGCGGCAATTCGTCAACACTACCGTGACGCAATGGCAGGTGTAATGTCAAGCGAAGACGCGGCGGCAATTTTCGCAATGTTATTCGGCGGCTACGCGGGACTGAATGTCGAATTGGTGCAGGATTTTCAAACCACCGGCATCGTGCATATACTATCAGTCAGCGGCTCGCATATGACACTTTTGGCGGCGGCAACGGCGTATATATGCTTACTTTTAAAATTTCCGCGTATGGCAACGTTGGCGATTGGCATTTTCATCATCGGCACGTACACGCTGCTTTCCGGCGTCCTGCCGCAGGTAATACGCTCCGCGCTTATGGGAATTTTGGTTTTCACGGCTACCGCGCTGGAAGTCGAGGCAATCGGCGCAAGGCTTTTAACGCTAACCGCGCTGGCAATGCTAATCGTCAAGCCGCTTTTAATCTTCGACATAAGCTTTCAACTAAGTTTCAGTGCAACGGCTGGGCTTATGTACATTTCAGGAGACTTGCGAAAGTTAATGTGGCGCCTGCCGCGTTGGGCGTCGTACCCCGCCGCAATGACACTCGGCGCGCAGATAGCAAGCTTGCCAATAATTATTTGGTACTTCAACCAAGTTTCGCTTAGTTCGATACTTTCAAACATTTTCGTAATGCCGTTTCTTGAATTGGTAATCATAGGCGGACTTTTAGGCGGCATAATCGCGCTGGCAATTCCGTTCGCAGGCAAAATAATTTTTGTAGGCGAATCGCTGATTTTTGGCATTGGCGCGGAGCTTAACCGCCTTTTTGCAAATTTACCTTTCAGCGCCGTGCAAGTGCCTACCGTAGGTTTTGCGGCGGGATTTTTTTATTACTTGACAATAATTTTTCGCCGCGTGGAAATTTTAATTCTGCTGATAATTGCGCTGATTTTTAATTTCAAGCCGAGCGGTGACGTGGAAGTAAATTTTGTCGACGTCGGTCAAGGTGACTGCGCGGTAGTTTTGACGCCGCACAGACACTGTTTAATTTTCGATACCGGCGGCGTACGCGAAAAGGTTTTTGATATCGGCGGCAGAGTGGTTGTACCGTACCTTAAGCACGAAGGCGTGAGAGAGGTCGATTATATTTTTTTGACGCACGTGCATGAAGACCATTCAGGCGGCGCCGGTGCCGTAATAAAAGAATTTCCCGTACGCGAAATTATCACGGCGGGCGAACCTAAGGAAGAGTACGCGGCGGCTTTCGGTATAAGTGAAAAAAATTTAGACAATCTGCGCGCAGGCAAACGCGGTGAAGTTTTTGAAATTGACGGCGTGCAAGTTGAAATTATTTTCGCGCCAAGTTTCGGTACGGGCAACGAAATTTCAAACGTCTACAAAATTCGTTACGGCGACATAACCTTTCTTATAACAGGCGATTTGATTATTGAAAATGAAAAGGAAATTCTGCGTGAAGGCATTGACGTTTCAAGCACGGTTTTAAAAGTCGGGCATCACGGCAGTAAAACTTCTTCGAGTTTAGAATTTTTGCAGGCGGTTAATCCAAAATGCGCGGTTATCAGCGTCGGCTATGGAAATAATTTCGGTCATCCCCGCGCAGAAGTTTTAGAGAATCTTCAGAGTTGCGGTGCAAAAATTTTCCGTACCGATATTGACGGACTTATAAAATTTCGGACGAACGGCAAGAAATTAAGCGTCACCAAGTTTAGCGATTAGCTCTTTGGCAAAATCATCGGCGCCTAAAATTTCACCTGCGTAGTTGGTTAAAATCGTACCGACACGAATTTTTTGAAAGGTGTAGCGTTCAGCGCGCAGACTTGCACGAGCGGCAATTTTTTTGTAGACGTGATTTAAATTGTTCGCAGAAATAATTTCCGCCGCCTCTTCGGTAGTTGCCGCGTTTAAAATTTTCTGCACTTCGACGGCGTTCAAACCTTCTGCGGCAGAGTACGCGGCTAAAGTTTCAAGCCTGCCGTCAGCAACGCGGTTATGCGTATGAAAAATTCCCGCCGCAACTTTTACCAGCTTGCCGATATGTCCGCACAAAATTATTTCGGCGACATTTCTTTCCGCCGCCGCGTCAAGCATATGCCCGATAAAATTGCTTGTCTGCACGATTGATTGAGGATTAAAGCCGAGTTTCAGCGCGGTGACTTCGCCGATTTTGCCGGGTACGAATATTAAAGTTTTAAAACCTGCGGCAACGGCAACGTCGATTTGCGGCACGAGGGAAGTTTTAAACGCCTCTTCAGACATCGGACGCAGTACGCCGGTGGTACCGATAACCGAAATGCCGCCTTCAACGCCGAGAATGGGATTTAACGTCTTTTTTGCAAGCTCAACGCCGGCAGGAATGGAAATTTCAACTTCAAGACCGGTTACGCCAAATTCGGCGGCGACATTTTTAATTAGTTGGCGCGGACCGGGATTAATCGCGGGTTCACCCTTTGCAACTTGCAAGCCGCTTTTTGTGACGGTACCGACGCCGAGACCTGCGCGAAAAATAATTTCATCGCCGCCGATTAATTTTGTCGTGGTGAAAATTGAAACGCCATTTGTAATGTCGGGGTCGTCGCCGGAATTTTTTATGACTTCGACGCGAATTTTATCGGCAGAAATTTTCGTGACGGCTTTAATCGGAATTTTAAGCGGCGTACCGTCCAACGCGGTAATTTCCACTGCGTCAACAATTTTATCGGCGGTAAAATAAATTAATGCCGCCTTGACGCCTGCCGCAGCACTTGCGCCGGTAGTGTAGCCGCCTTTTAATTTTGAATTATTCATATTTATGACCTCTTATATAATTTTAAATTCTAAATTCTCTTCCCTACTCCCTAATCCCTATTCCCTAAAAAAATCTTGACGTTGAAGTTATAATTTTCATAAAATCTATGTAAAATTTTTGGAAGGTGAAAGCATTGGAAAAAAATACTCGCCCCGATTGGGACGAATACTTTTTAAATATCGCGGAGGAAGTCGGCAAGCGTTCAACCTGCCTTCGCAGACGTTACGGCGCCATTATCGTGAAAGATAAAATTATCGTAAGCACCGGCTACAACGGCGCACCGCGCGGTGAGGATAACTGCATTGATACCGGCATTTGTGAACGCGAAAGGTTACACATACCGAAAGGCGAACGCTACGAACTCTGCGTAAGTGTTCACGGTGAGGCCAACGCGATTATAAATGCAGATCCGCTGAAAATGCAGGGCGCCACGATTTACATTGTCGGCAGAAATGTGGCTGATGAAAGTTACGCGTCCGGCGCACCTTGCCTTATGTGTCGCCGTATGATTAAAAACGCGCAGATTGCAAAAATAATTTATCGCGAAACTGACGGCGGCATTGTCTACAAAACGATTGACGAACTTTAAATTTCACGTCACGAAAGTATAAAAATTTTTATGCAAAAGTAATTTTTTTATGCGAAGGAATTTTTTATGTGAAAGGGTAAAAATTTTTAATGCGAAAGGAATTGCCGTACTTTAACGTTGAATCAGACTTAGGCGGTGACCAACACAAGCTTGACCGGTTCATAATGATAAAGGGCGGTTGCGCCGCCGTCACTGCCTGCGATTGCTCAATTTACTTTGAACTTTACAAAAATATTCACGGACTTTATCCCTACGACGTGAAAAATATTTCGTACAAAGATTATCGCCGTTTCTCTGAAATTATGACGCCATACCTGCACCCGCGTATGGGCGGCATTGACAAGTTGCAGACGTACATTGACGGCTTTAAAAAGTTTTTGACGTGCTACGGCGTGACGAATTTAAATTTTGATGAATGGGACGGCGCGAATGACGTTAAGGCGACGGAAGAAAAAATTAAAGCGCAGATTGATTCCGGCTGGCTGATACCTTGCCTTACGCTGGAACATAAAAATCCCGCCATGAAAACCTACGTTTGGCATTGGTTTTTGCTGACGGGATATGATAACACTGAAAATTTTCAAGTTAAAATTACAACGTACGGCGGCTTTAATTGGGTTGACTTCGCCGAATTTTGGGACACCGGCTTTGAACGCAAGGGCGGAGTGGTGTTAATTAAGGATTAAGGATTAAGAATGTAGAATTAAAAATTAAAACCTCCTCCCTAATCCCTAACTACTCTGCTACTTTTTCAAGGTTAATAGGCTCCTGCGCGTCAAGCGGAATAATTTTCGGCGTCGCGCCTTCGGTTACGCATTCTTCCGTGACAATAAGTTTACGCGGCTCTTCGGACTTCGGAATTTCAAACATCACGTCAAGCATCACGTCTTCAATAATGCCTTTTAGCGAACGCGCACCGGTCTTACGCTCGATAGCTTTTTTCGCTACGGCAAGCAACGCGCCTTCTTCAAACTCAAGCTGAACGTTGTCCATTGCCAAAAGTTTTTCGTACTGCTTGACGGGCGCATTTCTAGGCTCGGTTAAAATCCTAAGCAGTGAATGTTCGTCCAAAGTTTCAAGCGTGCAGATAACGGGAAGACGTCCGATAATTTCAGGAATTATGCCGTACTTCATCAAATCTTCCGGTCGCACTTGGTGAATCAGCTCATTAAATTTTTCGTCGTCATCTTCCTTCGCCGGAACGTCAACACCGAAACCTAAGCTTGCCTCACCTTTGCGAATGCGTTTAGCTACGATTTTGTCAATGCCTACGAACGCGCCGCCTACAATAAAC
>JAFTEG010000220.1 GCA_017453765.1 Selenomonadaceae bacterium | reverse complement strand
TACATTTCCAAAATGCCGCCGAGTTTTCTTTCAAGGTAACCGCTGTCAATATGCGAAAGGTCAAGGTAAACGCGATTTTCACCGTTAATGCCAAGTCCCATGTGTACGCAGACTTTGAAAATTGCGCGGCTGGCAACGTCACGCGGCACCAAGTTACCGTAGGCAGGATACATTTCCTCCAAGAAGTACCACGGCTTGCCGTCTTTGTAAACCCAAACGCGACCGCCTTCACCGCGACATGCTTCAGACATTAAGCGGTTTTTGTCGGAACCGGGAATCGCCGTCGGGTGAATCTGAATAAATTCGGGATTGGCAATTTCGGCGCCTTGCTGATAAACGGCGGAAACTGCGGAGCCGTTACAAATTGTGGACGCCGTGCAACGACCGAATACTTGACCGGGTCCGCCTGTCGCTAAAATGACAGTATCTGCGCGGAAAGCGCGAATTTCCATTGTATTCATGCTCTGCGCGACGAGACCGCGACAAACGCCCTCTTTGTTCTTGATAATTCTGACGAACTCCCAAAATTCATATTTATGTACAAGTCCTTTAACTTCCCAACGCCTTACTTGTTCATCAAGCGCGTAGAGAATCTGTTGTCCGGTAGTCGAGCCGGAAAAGCAGGTACGTTTATGTTTCTGTCCGCCGAAGTTACGAAGGTCGAGTACGCCTTCCGCCGTACGCGTGAAAGGTACGCCCATTCTGTCAAACATTTTTATAAGTTTAGGCGCCGCCTCAACCATACCTTTAACCGCAGTCTGGTCTGCCAAAAAGTCGCCGCCGTAAACGGTATCGTCGAAATGTTCATAAATGCTGTCATGTTCGCCCTTCGTATCCATGCAAGCGTTAATGCCGCCCTGCGCGCAGAGAGAGTGCGAACGTTTAACGGGACAGTAGGAAAATAAATCCACTTCGCCGCCGAGTTCACAAATTTTAATCGTCGCCAGCAAGCCGGAAATGCCGCCGCCTACTACCGCGATTTTTCTTTTAGTCATATCTTTTGCCATACTTTTTCACCCCCGCTTAGTACATGAAGTAGCTGGACATAAACATTACCGTGACGACGCAGAGTACCGCGCAGAGTCCCATGCTAATCAAGCTGATGACGTTTTGCGCACGAGGTCCTTTTGTAATGCCCCATGTCATGCAGAAAGTTGTAATGCCGTTGCAGAAGTGGAAAATTGCCGCCCACATACCCAAAATGTAAAGCACTGCAACAACGGGATTTTGGAACATATTTTGCAAAAGTTCAAATGATATCGGCGTACCGGTCATGCCTTTTACGTAAATGCGAAGATAGCCGACGTGCCAAATTAAAAAGACAACCAAAAACCATGCCGTCCAACGCTGAAGGGCAAAATTCCAGTTGCGCAGGTAACCGTAGTTGCGGGGATTATTTTTTGCTTGCAATGCAATATAAATTCCATAAATGCCGTGAAACAAAATAGGTATCGCGTACATACCGATTTCAATTGAATAGAAAATCGGTTTGGGAATTTCTTCAACCATTCCCATTACTTGGTTGAAAATTGTGGGTCCTGCCATTGCTACGGAATTTGTTATCATATGCTCAATGATAAAAAATCCGAGTACCAACAAGCCGCACAACGAATGCAAGCGCCTTAAGTAGAAAGTTGTGTGAAACATTTTACGCCTCCTTGTTTTTTAGATCGATAGATCGCCGGATCGTTGGATCGATAGTAGATTGCTAAAATTTCTCCAACGATTCGGAGATTCACTTAATTTATTAACAGATTAAATTTGATTAATGTCGAAGTTGCGGAAAGGCTTTTGACCTATTTCGTAAAAGTTATTTCCTTCGCAGTCAATTACAACGATTGCGGGGAAGTCCACTACTTCAAGCGCGGCAACCGCTTCCGGTCCAAGTTCGGGATAAGCCAGCACGGTGTAGCTTTTTACAGACTTAGCGATAAGCGCCGCCGCTCCGCCGACTGCCGCAAAATACGTCGCGCCGTTGCGTTTCATAGCCTCGACAACTTCGGGCGTGCGTGAACCCTTGCCGACCATGCCTTTAATGCCTTGATCAAGCATTGTAGGCGTGTACGCGTCCATTCTGCCGGAAGTAGTGGGACCGCATGAGCCGATTGGGTCGCCGGGTTTAGCAGGTGTGGGACCGAGATAGTAGACGATTTGGTTTTTCCAATCGACAGGCAATTTTTCGCCGCGTGCAAGCGCCTCTGTCATAACTTTGTGTGCGGCATCACGTGCGCTTATGATTGTGCCGGTTATAAGGACGCTGTCACCCGCCTTGAGTTTGCGTGACATTTCCTCTGTAAACGGCGTAGTAATTCTGATACTTTCAGCCATAAAAAATCTCCTT
>JAFTEG010000219.1 GCA_017453765.1 Selenomonadaceae bacterium | reverse complement strand
GTTGACGTTTGAATTGCATGGACGCTGATAAAATTTATCCACGCGGTTTTTTCATATGACTGCTCCCACAAAACCGGATTGTCGTCAATTTCCTCAAGGTACAGGTAGCCTTGACTTTTCATGTTGTCGAAAAATTTCACGCCGTTTGTAAAAGTGGGGAAAGTCATACGCTGATTAATCATTATGCGGTTTTCGTACTGTTCCTTAGGGAAAATGTGGTACGGCTGATCTACATTTGAAGACGCGGTGTAAATATTCGGCTCGGTCGACAAAAAAGCGTTGGGACGGTGAATCCTTACCGGCGCGCAGACTAACTTTTCGCCTATGATTGACTGGATTAAATATTTCGGCGGCATTTCTTCAACCGTAGCAACGAGAATGTAGCAGAAAATCAGCGGCTCGGTTTTAGAAATGTCACGAAGACCCTGCGGCACATTAGCCCTACGTGAGGCGTTGAGTGAGCGGTATTCATTAACGCCTGCTTCTTTAAGCGCGTCGGACAATTCGGTTTTAGTCAGCGTAATTTTAAATTTCGGCGCTTGACCCTGTAAAATCGCCATAACGTTATCGGCAAAGGCAATGTTGTCGAGAGTGAAAATTAATGTACCGCGCTTATTCAATTTTTCTGCGGCGGACTTTATAAACGCTACAAGTTCATCTTTCTGCAGGTTGCCGATAACCGCGCTTTGAATGACAATCGTGTCAAATTTGCCGTCAATTCCGCTGAAATCTTTCGCAACGGTGTAATTGCACTTCGGCTGAATTAAAAGGTAGTTGTCTTTACTGCTTTGAAAATCTGCCGCCTGTTCGCCGGTAATTTCGAGTACCGTCTCGGAACGCGGCGGAATCATTGTTTCAAATGTCATTGTATCGCCCTCCGCTTACCGTACCAAACTGTACATTAAATCTTCCTGCGCGCGCATGCACTTATAAAGCTCGAAACGCTCCAGCACTGTTTCACGCGCTCTCTGTCCAAGCAACTTGCCGCGCTCGGGATCGTCCAAAAGTTCTTCAATCTTACGCGCAATGTGGTAGGGAGATCTGAACTCTGCCAATAAGCCGTTGACGTTATCTTCCATAACTTCTTCAACCGGCGGCGTCTTTGAGCCGACGATAGGACAGCCGAAACTCATTGCCTCAAGGAATGACCAGCTTAATACGAAAGGACGTGTTAAGTAGACGTGACAGCTTGACGCGCGCAGAATCTTTTGATAATCACCGCGATTGCGCAGACCTACGAAATGCACGCGCTCTTTGTCATAGCCGCCCTTTTTCTCCTCTTCCTTAAGGTACGTCGTATCTTTAAGCTGGGCGCCATAACAAATTCTGTCCTTGCCGACAACAATAACGTGAGCCTTAGGACGGCGCTGAAGTACAAGGCGTATCGCGTCCATAAAGTACGGAAAGCCGCGATAAATTTCAAAGCCGCGTGATACATACGTAATTATTTCCGTGCCTTCCGGCAGATTTATTTTCACGTCGTCGAGTATAAGACCGGGACGCTTGCCGCTGGGATCGGGCGAACAAAATTGCGTGTCAATGCCTTCATGAATTATTTTGACTTTCGGCTTGTAAACTTCCGGCAGTTGCTTATGTTGCCATTTCGTAGGTACAATTCCGATTCCAGGTGCAGGCTCTTCACAAATCATTTGCAAATTTAAGAGGTGATGAGCATTGCGGGTACGAATTGAAATTTTATTCGGCATTTGCGGTATTTCGTCAGGCCACCAGTAGCAGTCGCTGTCTTCGGCAAGGTAGTACCATTCAAAGTAGCCCATAATCGGCACGTTGGGATATAAATCCTTGCAGTAAAGGGTAGAACCCCAGCCGGTATGCGCAATTATTACGTCGGGCTTAAGATTCTTTTCTTTGGCAAGCCATTCCATAGCGCGAACAACCGCTTGACCTTCTACTACCGCCTCTGCCGCCGGACGCAACGGTCCGCAAGTTTTTATCCACTCGGATTCTCTTTCGGACGGTTTACCATAGAGCGCGAGCCGTACTCCATTAATATTTACACCCAAACTGTTCTCCTTCGACAAAAATGTTACAGCATTCTCGGGATTTCTTGCCAAATACGGGGCTAAATTAAGATACTGCGCGGGGAAACTCGGATGAAGAAAGAAAATTTGCATTTTATCACTTTCCTTTTACTTTGTCAATACTTTTTCAAATTATTTTTCGCCTTCAAAATATTTCCAATGCAAACCGCCGGCTGTTTTATCGGGGTTTTTTAATGCTTTATATAAGCTACTATGCGGTAAAGCATACCAAATTTTAGCAGACGTAACGCTAGGAAAAATTTCTTCGGTCTCTATACAAATAACCGGCTTAGCATTATGTTGAGGTTGCTTAATTTCTAAAATCTGCATGTCGGAATTATCAAGATTGATATTTTCATTTTGTTGATCAAAATATTTCCAATGCAAACCGCCGGCTAATTTGTCGGGGTTTTTTAAACTTTTAAAAAACGTTGAGCGTCCTACATCAGCAAAAGCGATAGCGTCTTTTACACTGGAAAAGACTTGTCCTGTTTCAATACAAATTACAGGCTTGGTAAAGATTTTCTGTTTTTTTCTTTCACGTGTTTTATCGGGGCGACCGTCAGCATAATGCCAGTGATAACCGCCGGTAGTAACTTTTACGCCATTTAAAACGTCACGAATTCCAGTAGCAAGTATACCAAAATGTTTAGCGGCTTCTGTCATACTTTGAAAAATTTCTCCGGTTTCTACGCAAATGACAGGTTTTCTATTGTCACATCTGTCAGATTCGTCACGTACCTTGCCATTTAATTGGTCATCGGCATATTTCCAATGAAAACCGCCGGAAGTTATAGCGCGACCGCGTAGAACGTTTGAAATGCCTTTTAAAGTGGTGCCTTTGGAATTGGCGGCTTCAACGATACTGTGAAAAATTTCGCCTGTTTCAACGCATAAAATTAACTTGCGATTTTCTGTTTGCATCTGTACATTTTCTTGAGAGTTTAAAGATTCATCGGCATATTTCCAAGTATAACCGCCTGCGGTTTTTTGTCTGCCGTGCAATGCGGCGGTAAGGTTTTGCGGCTTTATACCTAGTTTTTCGGCGGCGTCAACCATACATTTAAAAATTTCTTGCGTTTCAATAGTTGTGTTTGTCATAGTCAAATATAGACAAACAAACACATTCGAGAGGATAAACTCTCCGGCGTACTACACACCTCTATCCGATTGTATAAACTTTCGGACTACG
>JAFTEG010000218.1 GCA_017453765.1 Selenomonadaceae bacterium | reverse complement strand
CCGCCTTCAGGTCGTCGAGTGGAACTCTTAGTTTGTCCGCCGCGACACGTTCACGGGCATGGCTTGCAATCTCTTCCAACATAGTCATCGGTTGCTGACCTCAACGAACTTGCTTAGGGTGTTTAATGCCGCGCCGCTGTCAATCAGACTTTGTGCAAGCTTAATGCCTTCCGCAACGTTCGGCGCTTTTTCGGCAATGTACAAAGACGCACCGGCATTTAAAAGCACCGCGTCACGCTTACAACTTTTGTCGACGCCGGACAAAATGTCGCGTGTAATCTGCGCGTTTTCAAATGGTTCGCCGCCTTTTAAATCGGACTTTTCACAGCGGTTAAAGCCGAAATCCTCCGGCGAAATCGTGTAGCGTTTGTACCAGCCGTCGCGCAGTTCACAAACTGCGGTAGGCGCACTCATTGAAATTTCGTCCAGCTTATCCATGCCGTAGACGACCATGCCGCGCCTTACGCCTAAGTCGATTAAAACGCGCGTCAACGGTTCAACCAAGTATTCATCGTAGACGCCGAGAAGTTGCATTTTGGGACTGGCGGGGTTAGTCAGCGGTCCCAAGATATTAAACACCGTGCGAAAACCCAGCTCCCTGCGAATCGCGCCGACGTACTTCATTGACGTGTGATATTTCTGCGCGAAGAAAAAACACATACCGACTTCATTCAAAAGTTCAAGGCATTTGTAGGGACTTTGGTCAATGTTGACGCCGAGAGCCTCAAGACAATCAGCCGTGCCGCATTTTGATGACGCCGCGCGGTTACCGTGCTTAGCAACCTTCACGCCGCCTGCCGCAGTAATAAGCGCGGAAGTGGTTGAAATGTTAAAACTCTGCGCGTTGTCGCCGCCCGTGCCGACAATTTCAAATACATCAAAGTCAGCCTCCACTTTCAAGGCGTGACTTCTCATAGCCGCCGCACAACCTGAAATTTCGTCAGCAGTTTCAGCCTTCGCGCTTTTAGTTGACAGCGCCGCCAAAAACGCGGAATTTTGCGTGGCGGTAGTTTCGCCGTTCATAATTTCATTCATCGCGTTGAAAGCTTCGTCGTAGGTTAAATCTTCCTTGTTGACGATTTTTATAATTGCTTCTTTAATCATTTTAGAATCTCCTTAAAAAAGTGAATAGTACTAACCCCTAGCCCCTAGTTCCTAACCCCTACTCCCTATTCCCTCAAAAAGTTTTGCAGAATATTTTTACCGTACTGCGTCAAAATACTTTCGGGGTGAAATTGCACGCCGTAAATCGGAAAGTCTTTATGTTGCACCGCCATAATTTCGCCGTCCGACAAAGACCGCGCAGTTACTTTTAATTCGGCAGGCATTGAATCTTTATCGGCAACAAGTGAATGATATCGCCCTACCAAAAATTTTTGGTGACAGCCTTTAAAAATTTCCGAATCAGTGTCGCAGATAATTTCAGACGTCTTGCCGTGCATTAACTTTTTCGCGTAGGTTATCTTAGCACCGAACGCCGCGCAGATAGCCTGATGTCCCAAGCATACGCCGAAGATTGGAATTTCACCGCCTAAACTTTTTATCACGTCAATAATAATTCCCGCGTTCTCCGGTCTGCCCGGTCCCGGCGAAAGGATAATCTGCGCGGGAGAAATTTTTTTAATCTCGTCAACCGTAATTTTGTCATTGCGCACAACTTTTATGTCCGTCGTAAATTCGCCTATCAGCTGGTAAAGATTGTAAGAAAAGCTGTCGTAGTTATCGATTAGCAAAACCATTTAACTTTCCTCCACATTCATACTAAGCGCGGCAAGTGACGCCTTAGCTTTGTTCAAACATTCTTCAAACTCTTTTTCTGCAACAGAATCTGCTACAATGCCCGCGCCGGAACGTACAAAAATTTTGCCGTTTTTCTTGTAAACAATTCTAATCGCAATGCCGGTATCCATATTGCCGGTGAAGTCAATGTAACCAATCGCGCCGCCGTAAATGCCGCGTTTATTATTTTCAAGCTCCGCAATAAGTTCACACGCACGAATTTTCGGCGCACCGGACAAAGTACCGGCAGGCAACACGGCTTCAATCGCCGACAACGCGTCACAATCTGCGCGAATTTCTCCGCGTACAACCGAGCCTATGTGCATGACGTGAGAAAACCTTTCAATGCTGTGAAGGCGTTCAACCTGCACCGTGCCGAATTTTGAAATTTTGCCTAAGTCATTGCGTCCCAAGTCTACAAGCAT
>JAFTEG010000217.1 GCA_017453765.1 Selenomonadaceae bacterium | reverse complement strand
TAACAGCTAAAAGCTAATAGGAGGTATAAAGTTGGCAGAAGTTAAGCAAGCCGATATCCAAACCGTAATGGACGCGCTGAAAATTTATGTTGACAACGTTGAAAAGACTAATCATTGTAACCTGCAGGAATTTTTAAACTTCATTGAGCCGAAATTTCAAGCGGCGGGATATCGCGACAAGCCGAAGTTGGGCGAAAAAATTAACGTGATGATAATTCACGACGCGGGAGTTGGTGATTTCGTACTGCAAAGCGGCACCATTCGTGAAGTTCGCAGGTTTTATCCCGGCGCTCATATTACTCTTGTTGTAGGGTCACCTGCCGCGTCTTTGGCGGAATTTTGTCCTCACGTCGATGAAATTATTTTAAATCCTCAGCAATACAACCCTCTTAATTTTGTCGACGGCTTGAAGTGGAATTTAGGTTTTGTACCTAAACTTTTAAAGCGCCGTTACCACGTTGCCTACGCCTTTGTTCATAATCCCATTGCGGCGGCTTTAATGTATATGAGCGGTGCGCAGGAGCGGGTGTCACATTTCTTTGAAGAAGGCGAAGAAACTTTTGTCTGTCACTGCAACTTGCCTTTGCGTTACGGTATGGGTTTGGCGCAATATCTTCTGCCTATGTACAATTACGGCGACCACGTTGTTGATACATGCTTTTCGTTGCTTGAGGCGGGTTTGCATGCACCGATTGAAAACCGCGACCTTGAAATTTGGTGTACCGGTTTGGACGTGACTACGGCTACCGAAATGATTAAATCTGCGCGGCGTCCTCTTTACGCAGTGGTTTTTGGCGGCAACAGAATGGTTAAGCACTACCCCCCTGAAAAATACGCCAAAGTTTTACAGCTTATCGTCAACTCCGAGCCGTCGGCTAACTTTGTAGTTTTAGGCGGCGGTCAACCTGACGCCATTTCTGCGCAGACCTTGCGTCAAAGTTTAGGCGAAGAATTTTTTTCTAAGCACGTGATTGACTTGACAAACAAGGTTACTTACCGGCAGACTGCGGTAGTTTTGGGCTTATGCGACATGTACATTGGCAATGACACGGGCGCCTTGCACGTTGCCGCCGCTATGAAGTGTCCTTGTCTTGCCGTATTTCCATTTCCCGCAGATTTTCCTGCGCCGAGCAAGGTTGACGGCTTGCGGCTTTTCAGACCTTACAGAGTCCCTTCTGTCGTTGTTCAACCCGCTCATGCACTTGACCAATGCGCACGTCCGAAAAATGAACCGTACATTCCCTTTGGTTGCCGCGTACTTGACAAACCTCACTGTATCGCTCAGATTCCGCCTGAAGTTGTATTCGCAGGCTTTCAAATTTTAAAAGATAAAATTTCCAAAAATATCGTCAGCACCACTTACGTATACTGAACTTTTTTACAAAAAAATTTGCACGATAAAATTTTCTGTGTTATAATTCGCGCACTATGCTAAAAGGAAGGTGAATCACATGGCTAATTATTGTGAAATTTGTCATAAAGGTATTATGTCCGGTATGAACGTCAGCCATTCGCATTTAAAGACCAAGCGCAAATGGAAACCGAACATTCAACACGTCCGTGCCATTGTTGACGGCGAAATTAAACGCGTAAATGTATGCACTCGTTGCCTTCGTTCAGGTAAAGTTCAACGTGCAATTTAAATTTTTTACACGGCACAAAAAAACTCCTCCAAGATTTTTTCTTGCGAGGGGTTTTTAGTTTGCAAAAATTTTAAATCGAACTTTCGCCGAAAGATTTAAGTTTGGCAACTTCATTCATAATTTTATTAGCAAAGTCCGCCAAATTATCTTTATCTTTCGCGTTGCCGTCAAAGTACATCGGCGTACCGTAGACAACGGCAAGGCGCGGAAATTTTGATTCGGCAGAAAATATTTTTTCGGTATTGACAATAGCCGCAGGAATAATCGGCGCCTTTGTCAACGCGGCAATTAGACTTACGCCCGGCTCCGCTTTACCGATTTTGCCGGTTTTACTGCGTGTGCCTTCGGGAAAAATTCCGAGACATTCGCCGCCTTTTAAAATTTTCACGGCAGTTTTAATCGCCGCTTTATCTGCCGCGCCGCGTTTAACCGGAAACACGTGCAAGGCGCGACATATTGCCGCCATTACGGGATTTTTAAAAAGTTCCTCCTTGCCCATGTAGTTTACTTCACGGTCAATGAAGGTTCCAAGAAACGGCGGATCCCAATTCGCCATGTGATTCGCCGCCAATATAAACGCGCCAGTTTTCGGAATATTTTCAGCGCCGATTACCTTAGCTCTAAAAAATATTCCGTACCATAAGCGGCAGAGAAGTCTAAAAAATTTGTAGAACATAGTTTTAGGTGTTAGATGCTAGGGGTTAGGGGTTAGCTAATTTCAAAATAGAATCAACAACATCATCAACCGTCATGTTGGTTGAATCGATTAAAACGGCGTCATCAGCCTTAGCAAGCGGAGCAATTTCACGCTCACTGTCCTGCTTGTCCCGAAAGGCAATTTCACTTTCAACCGCGTCCAAAGTCACGTCTTGCCCTTTCGCCTTAAACTCTTCAAAACGCCGCCGCGCCCTTTCACTGAGTGACGCAGTTAAAAAAATTTTCACGTCGGCATTTGGCAAAACCTGCGTGCCGATATCGCGACCGTCCATTATAACCGAGCCGAGCCTTGCCATTTCGCGTTGCAGTTCGGTTAATTTTTTTCGCACAAAGCCGTACTTTGAAACGTCCGAAGCAAGCTTGCTGACTTCCGGCGTACGAATTTCCTTTGTGACATCTTCGCCGTCAAGAAACACTTTCGCATTTTCATCAAGCGCAATTTCAATGTCACGCGTAATTTCAGCCAAAATATTTTCGTCGAAATTTTTACCGCTACGTAAGAATTTCAAGCCGACAGCGCGGTACATTGCGCCGGTGTCAATGTAGGTATAGCCGAGTTTAGCCGCGACAATTTTTGAAACGGTACTTTTGCCTGCGCCTGCGGGACCGTCAACCGCAATTACTTTTCCCATTTTAACTCCTTGTTGGATCGGTGGATCGGTGGATCGGTGGATCGGTGGATCGGTGGATCGGTGGATCGGTGGATCGATGGATCGGTGGTTCGGTGGATCGATGGATCGATGGATCGATGGTTTTCTATCGATCCAGTCACTATCGATCTAACCACTATCGATCTATCGATCCAGTCACTATCGATCTAAAAAAATTTGGATACGAAATTTTTACGCAGTCCGCGTCGTCAATCTCAACGCCTGCCGCCGCCGCACCGAAGATAGAAAGCGCCATTGCAATTCGGTGATCTGCGTAGGTTTTACATTCGGCAAAAACTTTAGTCAAGCCGCCGTGTATTATTAAATCCGTCGCCGTAGTTTCAAAACTGCCTGCCGAAATTTTATTGAACTATCGGCAATAGCCTGCAACCTGTCACTTTCCTTGACGCGCAATTCTCCAACGTCGTGAATAACGGTCGTACCTTCGCAAAACGCAGCGGCTACGGCAAGCGCGGGAACTTCGTCAATAAGACGCGGAATTATCGCCCCGCCAATTTCTACGCCGCGTAATTTTGAGGACGTAACGGTAATGTCCGCCGAAAGTTCGCCGCCCGATTCGCGCAGGTTTTCCAGTTCAATCTGCGCGCCCATTTCTTTCAGCACGTCCAAAATGCCGGTACGCGTCTGATTAACGCCGACATTTTTAAGCGTGACGGCAGAATTTTTCGTGACGGCGGCAAGTACAATCCAATACGCGGCAGAGCTTATGTCATTCGGCACGGTAATTTTTTTCGGCGCAGTTAAACTTTCGGCAGGATAAACTTTCACCGTGTTGCCAAATTTTTCAATACGCGCACCGAAGGCGGACAGCATTTTCTCAGTGTGGTCACGTGACGGCGCCGGCTCAATAATTGTCGTGACGCCGTTTGCATAAAGTCCCGCCAAAATTATCGCCGATTTAACCTGTGCGCTGGCAACCGGCATTTGATAGATGATAGCTTTCAGCTTAGAGTTTTCAGCTTGCAGGTGACCGTTGCCTATAACCGTAATCGGCAGATTTTTATTTTCATTGCGTCCTACGATTGACGCGCCCATTTCACTAAGAGGCTTAATGACACGTCCCATAGGTCTTTTGCGTAATGAAGAATCGCCGGTAAAAGTCGTAATAAAATTTTGCGGCGCGGCAAGTCCAAGTAAAAGCCGTAACGTAGTACCGGAATTTCCCGCGTCCAAAACATTTTCAGGTTCACGCAAGCCGTGCAAGCCGTTACCTTTTACTAAAACTTTTTCGCCGTCAATTTCAATGTCCGCGCCGAAACTTTTCATGCATTCAACGGTTGACAGACAGTCCGCGCCGCGCAGAAAGTTTTCAATCTCTACCGGCGTATCGGCTAAGCTTGAAAAAATTATACTGCGGTGAGAAATGGACTTGTCGCCGGGAATTTCAATGACGCCGCGCAGATTTTCAATCGGCAGAATTTTCATCAGTGCTACCCTCTGCAATTTCAGCGCCTTTTACATTCTCAGCGTCGCTACCCTCTGCAATTTCAGCGGCAACGGCAATTTCGGTAGAGTTGAGAATTTCTTCAAACTTCTGCTCAATCGTCGCCATATAATTTTTGGGATTTAAAGCATTCGCCTTCTTAACCATATTGCGCAAGCCTTTATGAAGAGCGTCAAGCGCGGTAACTTCCGTGACAAGACTTACTGCGCGGTTAATGTAGCCTTCAACGCTGTTTGTCGGCAAATCGGAAAGCCCAACCGCGTTAAGGAAAGTCCTGCCGTAACGTGAACTGCGTCTTTCAGCGTAGAATGAAACTACCGGCACGCCCATGTACAGCGCGTCTAAGGTTGAGCCTGCACCGGCACGCGGGTAAACGTCCAAAATCACGTCAAGGTGCGTCATCTCCGCCATGTAATTCGCACTTGCGGGACGGAATAAAATTCTGTCCATGTTAAAGCCGATCGCCTTCATGCGGTCGTAAAGCTGATTAATCGTCGAAATGCTTTCAAACTCTTTTATACGCATAAGGAAGACGGCTTTCGGCACCATCTCGGAAATTTTATGCCAAATTTTTAAAATGTCGTCGTTAATTTCGTAGTAACTGCAAAGCGTACCGAAAACGGGATAATCTCTCTTCGTGCAGGGCGCGTACTCCGGCGTGGGAACGTCCTCTCTCTGCGCGTAGCAAACATTGACCGGCATGTACAAAAGTTTTTCGGTGAAAAGTTTAACGTCGGGATTCATTTCAGCCGGCGGGTTCATAATTTCATCGGTAATAAAGTAATCCATTGTGTCAAGACCGGTCGTCGAAGGATAGCCGATACCGCTGATTTGAATAGGCGCGGGCTTGTACGCAAAGACAGGCAACGCATTACCTTCGGCGTGACCTGCCGGGTCGATTAAAATGTCAATCTTATCGTCGTGAATTTTTTTCGCAATTTCTTCAAACGTCATGCCTTGAACAACTTCATAATGTTCGGCAAATTTTTTGTAAAGCCCCGTGTAAATGTCTTCAAAGTCAGTCAAGCTGTAACAGGTGACTTCAAACTTTTCACGGTTATGCGCGGCAATCATACCGAAGATTGATGCAAAGTTTTGGTGCCGGTTGAAGATTGAGGAGACGTAGCCGATTTTAATTTTGTCGCCGCGTTTATGGAAGGTTTTGTACGGCGTAATGTCGCTGAAAAGTTTTTGGTAATGGAAATTTGCAGTCGCGATTTTTTGTGACGGAATGTCGAGAAGTTCAAGTGAGGAGAATAAGCCGCTGAACAATTTATATTTTCTGTCGCGGTCTTGCGAAAGGTTGGACGCACGCTCGTAATTTTCCGCCGCCTCAGGCGCCCTGCCGTTTAACAGTGCAATTTTCGCACGCAGTTCGTGATAGTCGCAGATAAATTGTATCGTGTAATTACTTATGTTATCGCGAGTGAAGGCAACTTTTTGAATTGCGTCGTACGCGCCGACATAATCGCGCAGAATTTTTTTGCACGCGGCTATGTGGTAGTAAATTTCATTTTTATGCTTTTCGTCAGCTTGAATTGCCAATTCCAAATTATACAGCGCGCGCTTGATGTGGATAATATCTTTAACTTTTTCGTCGCGGAAGTCCGGCTCAATCTCGAAATATTCCATTGCACGCTTGTAATATTCTTCCGCCATTTCGACGGTGACAGGCTCAGGGTCCTGCGGGAAGTCAGGCAACTCTTCACCGTTCATCCACGCGTTGTAAATTTTTTCATAAGCCGCC
>JAFTEG010000216.1 GCA_017453765.1 Selenomonadaceae bacterium | reverse complement strand
TGAATTACAGTGCCCACTGACTCGCGGCGTAACGCTTAAACCGGCGAAGTGATAGACGTGGACGCACTTAATGCCGCTATGTTTCTTTTGTTACTTTTCTTTGCGCCAAAGAAAAGTAAATCCTAAAAAATTTAAAAATATATTAAACCTTGAATTAGTCAACACGCCCTAATTCCTAATCCCTGTTCCCTAATCCAAAGGATAATGACAAGCTACAAAATGATTTTCGTCCAATTCTTTAAACGCCGGCTTTTCCTTCGTGCAAAGGTCTTGACAATGCACGCAACGATTTCTGAATGGACAGCCCGACGGCATATCAAGCGGGCTTGGAATTTCGCCGGGCAAAATTTCTATGTACTGATTCTTCTCTTGATTCGTTGAAAAAACCGCTTTTAAAAGCGCGCGTGTGTATGGGTGCCGCGCTTGATTCAATTTGTCACCGTCAATTTTTTCCATCATGTTGCCGAGATACATAATTGCAATTCGGTGACTGAACATACTGACAAGAGCCAAATCGTGACAGATAAAAATGTAGGTAATGCCCTTTTCGCGTTGCAGTTTCACCAGCAATTTAACAATGGTATCTTGTACCGAAACGTCAAGCGCACTCGTCGCCTCGTCGCAGGCAATGACTTCCGGTTCAAGAGCCAATGCCCGCGCTATCGCAACACGCTGACGCTGACCGCCGCTCATATTATGAGGATATCGGTGTACAAAGTCCGGCGGCAAGTCAACCTGCGCGAGAAGTTCCCGCGCCTTCGTCTCAACGTCCGCGCTTGAAATTAAATCGAAATTTATCAGCGGTTCGCAGACAATATCTTTAATCCTCATCTTAGGATCGAACGCGGCGGTAGGGTCTTGAAAAACCATTTGAATATGGCGGTAATTCTGCCGCTTCTCTTCGCCTGTCAATTTGGTAATGTCTTTGCCGTGAAAAATAATTCTTCCGGAAGTGGGCAACTGCATATTCATAATGGCTTTTAAAAGCGTCGTCTTGCCGCAACCCGATTCGCCGACAATTCCAATAGTTTCGCCCTTGCGTACGTGAAAGCTTATGTTGTCGCAGGCAGTAAGAAATTTTCCGCCGGAAACGGGAAATTTTTTCGTAAGATTTTCGATACTCATAATTATATCAGACATAGCGATTTTTCCCCATTTCAGGCACCGACGCCAGCAAAGATTTTGTGTATTCGTGTTGCGGATTTTTAATAATTTCCGCCGTAGCACCGGACTCAACAACTTTTCCCTGCGACATTACGATAATGTCATCTGAAAGGTAGGACGCAACGCCTAAATTGTGCGTGACGATAATCATAGCCGCGCCGGTACCGCGTGTGACAAACATAAGCTCGCCGACAATTTGCGCCTGCGTCGTCACGTCAAGCGCGCTTGTAGGTTCATCGGCAAGCAAAAGTTTCGGCTGAAAAGTTATCGCCATTGCAATGCCGACACGTTGACGCATACCGCCGGAAAGTTCAAAGGTGTATGAGTTTAAAATATTTTGCGGATTCGGCAAATTCATCAGCGTCAATTTCTCTTCCGCCATTTCGTACGCGGCATTTTTATCAAGGTCGCTGTGCGTCTGAATGTATTCGACAAACTGCTTGCCGATTGTATGAACGGGATTCATCATCGCGCCGCTGTCTTGAAATATCATGGAAATATCTTTGCCGCGCAGACTTCGCCAGCCTTTTTCGTCAAGCTTAACTAAATCTTCACCGTTGAAAATAATTTGTCCCGCCGACACCCTTCCGCCGCCCGGCAACACGTTTAAAACTGCGCGAATGACTGTAGTTTTGCCGCTACCGGATTCGCCGACTATCGCTAAAATTTTTCCTTCGTCAAGTTGAAAGGTCACGCCTTGAATTGTCGGCTTAGAATTTTTTGCGTACGATACCGCCAAATTTTTTACGTCAAGTAACATTTTCTCACTACTTTGCAGGCTTAATCAAGTTGGTAATCCAGTAATAATCGGAAGGATACATCTTGACGCCGTCAACGCGCTTTGAACTTATGATATTTGTCTGCGGGTAGCCGAAGAAAATGGACGCGGCGTCATTGAGCAAAATTTGTTGCAGGTCGATTATCAACTGCTTACGTTTTTCGGCGTCGAACTCGGAGTTAAGCTCTTCCAACTTCGCGTCGTATTCGGGGTTACTGTAGCCGGAACCGTTTTGCGGATTATTGCCGTCAACGTTCGTCTTCCAATACCACGTCAAGAAAATTTCGGGGTCGCCGGTATTCGCCGTAGTAATGTTTGAAATCAGTAAGTCATACTCGCCCTTAATGCCCATATTGTCAATCAAATTGTAGTCAACGGTATTAATCTTTATGTCAAAGCCCAACTTCTTCAAATCAGCTTGAACTGCCTCCGCGTAAAGCGGCAATTCTGCGCGGGAGTTGTAAACTACGAAGTCCAGCTCCAAATTTTTGCCGTCTTTATCCAAAATGCCGTCGCCGTTGGAATCAGCCCAGCCAGCTTCGGCAAGTAAGGTTTTAGCGCGTTCGGGATTGTACGCATTGGGGTCGGTAAGTTTGTCAAAACCGTAGTCAAGCGAAGGCGGTACAGGCGCCTTGCCTGGAATAAACGTGCCTTTCAAAAGTACGTTGTTGTAAGTTTCGCGGTCGCAACCTGAAATAAATGCCGCGCGAACTTTCGGGTCAGCTAAAATTCTGTCGGGATTCTGATTCATACGCGCAAGTACAACGCGAAGTGAGGGAATTTCGTCGACTAAAAATTTATCGTTACCTTTGAAAATATCAATGTCGCCTGCCGCAATGTTTACGGCTATATCAACGTCGCCCGCCTGCAACGCCATTGCACGAGTGTTCGGGTCGTCGATTGAAGGAATTTCAACCGTTTCGTAGGGAACTTCCGCGTAGTAATTCGGATTCTTCTTCATAACGGCTTTTTCTTTTACAAAACTTTCAACCGTGTAAGGTCCCGTGCAAATGGGTCCTTCCTTGCTGAAGTCGCGTCCACTTTCCGCCGCAGTGTCAACAATTATGAAAAGCGGGTCGGCAAGATAACCGGGCATACCGGGCAACGGCTTTTTGGTTTTGATAATTAAATTTTGTCCGTCCGCCGTGATTGATTCGTATTCAAAGAAAGTTGCGGCGCGGGCATTTTTTTGAAAGGCGCGTTCAATGGAGCTTTTCACTGCCTCTGCGGTTAAGGGGTCGCCGTTTGAAAATTTCACGCCGTCACGAATTTTAAAAGTCCACGTCAAATGATCTTCACTGGTTGACCAAGATTCGGCAAGCCAAGGGACTATATTCATTTTTTCATCAAACTTAGTCAAGCATTCGCCGAGACCGTAGCGCATAACTACCCAGCCGAAATAATTTTGCGTAGGTTCAAGCGTATCGGCAAAGTTGGTGACGCCGACTTTTAAAACGGTAGAATCAGCGTTACCGCCGCCTGCACTGTCGCCGCCGCAACCTGTCAGCAAAAGACCTGCCGTCGCAATGCCGCAAAGTCCGAAAGTTAATCTTTTGAAAAGTTTTTTGATTTTGAACAATTAAAGCATCTCCTTTTAGATCGATAGTTGTTAGATCGATAGTTAGCTAGTGATAGGGGCTAGAATCCTCTTCACTCCTCACTTCTCACTCTTCACTCTTCCCTAATCATGTCGCGGGTCGAGTAAATCGCGCAGAGCGTCGCCCCATAAATTAAAAATCGCCACGACTATAAAAATCGCAAGTCCCGGATAAATCATAAGCAAAGGCGCCGTCTGAATATACTGCCGTCCTTCGTTAAGCATAAGTCCCCATTCCGGCGTTGGCGCCTGCGCACCGAAACCTAAAAATGAAAGTCCCGCAATTTCCATCATCATTGTGCCGATATCCATCGCGCCGGTTATTACAATCATCGGCAAAATATTCGGCAACACGTGACGCCATAAAATATTTATCGTCTTCGTGCCGTTGACCTGCGCGGCAATAATAAAATCGTTGTAGCGCAGTTTTATTACCAAACTTCTGACAAGTCGCGCGTACTTCGCCCAGCCTACCGCAAGCAACGCCAAAATCGTGTTTACGATACTGCCGCCCAAAATTCCGGCTATCGCTATCGCCAATACGACGCCCGGAAAGGCAAGCATCATATCGGCAATGCGCATTAAAATCATTTCAACCTTGCCGCCGAAGTAGCCGGACAAAATTCCAACGACGCCGCCGACTACCGCCAATAAAATTACCACGCAAATCGTCATGAAAAGTGAAACCTGCGTACCGCAAATAATTCTGCTGAAAGTGTCGCGTCCAAGTTTATCTGTGCCAAAAATATGTTCGTCCGACGGCGGCTGTAAAACGTTGCGCATATCGCCTTCATACGGGTCTTGCGGCGCAAGTTGCGGCGCGAAAATCGCAATTATCACAAGCAAAATTACCAGCGCCGTGTAGAAGGTGAACAATTTATTCTGCTTAATAAAGTCCGTCAATGTTGCTCACCCTTTCTAAGTTTGGGGTCAAGCCACGTATATGACAAGTCCACCAAAAAATTTATCACCATGTAAACAATCGCTATCCACAGCACGAAACCTTCAATCAGCGGGTAATCGCGCATCATAATCGCGCGTACCGCCATGTTGCCGATACCGGGCCATGAAAAAACTATTTCGATAACCGCAACTCCGCCTAAAAGCCAGCCTATTGACATTCCAAGTAGCGTTATCAGCGGCAGTACGGCATTGGGCAGGACGTGTTTCCATAAAATTGTACTTTCGCTCAATCCACGCGCCCTTGCTCCCGTCACGTAGTCTTGATGAAGTTCGTCCAAAATTACCGTTCGCACCTGCCGCACGTACTTTGTTGACTGATAAATTGCCAGCGTCAAAGCCGGAAGGACAATGCCTTTCGCCGTGATTGACGAGCTTGCGATTGGGAACCAGCCTAGTTTTAAGCCGAAGACGTACAAAAGGATTAAGCCCAGCCAAAAACTTGGCATTGACACGCCGATAAACGCCAAAAATCTTACGACGTAGTCAGGCCATTCGTTTTGCCGCACTGCCGACCATATGCCCAGCGGCAGGGAAATTATCAGCACGAAAATTATCGTAACGGCGGCTAGTAGCAATGTACCGGCGAATCCTTCAGAAAGTTTTTCCGTGACAGGTTTTTTCGCGGAATAACTCATGCCCATATCGCCGGTCACCGCGCCTGCCAACCAGTTGCCGTACTGCACCAAAAACGGTTTATCCAATCCCAATTCTTCGCGCGTCTTTTGCAAAACTTCTTCTGAAACGATTGTGTCAGCCGACTCAAGCAACATTGCTACGGGGTCGCCCGGCGCTATGTATGCAAGGCAAAAAGTTATAAAGCTTACTCCGAGCAATGTTACAAGCATTTGCGTCAACCGATGAAAAATTCTTTTCAATACACTACCACTTCTTTCTGCCAAAACTAAAAATGCACCCGCCTTATCGCGAGTGCAAAAATTTTTTTCACGTCAAAACTAAATCAGACGACGAAAAAAATTTCATACGTCGCCCGTCCAAGTTTCGGTATCAAAAAATCTCCTCCCCGTCACTCGCAGGTTAAGCGGCGATTGTCAACCAAGCAGTTCTCCCGACTTCGGATCGTAACTTTTCTGCGCCTTCCCAAGTTTCCCCAGTGACATAACTTTTGCAGAATCGCTCCCCGCTACGGTGGCGTGACCGTGCCGGCATTTGACCGACTTCCCTATTAAGTCTTTCGACACTTGATTCACTTATTCAATTTTCAAAAATCTACGCGCTATTTTAATCTTTTTATTTATGTCACGTCAAGAATTTTTAAAAATATCACGTTTAACTTTCCCGCCGACAAAAGTTTCATTGCCGCCGTGCAGAAAAAATTTGTAACGCAAAAAATATTTTCTTGACAAAATCGGCAAGGGGGGGGGTATGATTATGTCAAGTATTTACCGACTAATACTTACCGACTAAAAATTTTCTGAAAATGAATCGGAGGGATTTAATGCCGATAAGAAGTAAACCTGCTGAAACAAAGCAGTCACCCGCTACAGAAAACGTTCAAGCTAAGGACGAGGAAATTTTCATACCGCAGGAGCCGCGTTATTCTTTGGACGATATCATTTTGCCGCAAGCTACGAAAGATCAAATTATGGACGTGGCGACCTACGCTGAAAATTCATACCGCGTCTTTGAAATTTGGGGCTTTAAACATACGCATAAATATTCCAAGCGTATCGGTGTCAATCTCTACGGCGCACCCGGCACCGGTAAAACTATGGCGGCTCATGCCATCGCCAAAAATCTCGGCAGAAAAATTTTAATCGTAAACTACGCCGATATCGAATCAAAATTTGTAGGTGAGACGCCAAAAAATATTCGCAAGGCGTTTGAAGCGGCGAAGGCTACCAACAGCATTTTATTTTTCGACGAGGCGGACGCGATTTTAAGCAAACGTGTCACGAACATGACGCAGGCGGTTGATGTCAGCGTAAATCAGACGCGCTCAGTTATGCTTATGCTGATGAATGAGTATCAAGACTTCATAATTTTTGCGACGAACTTCATTTCAAACTTTGATCCCGCGTTTATGCGCCGAATTTCTGTACACGTGAAATTTGATTTGCCGGATGAAGAATGTCGCAAAAAACTTTGGCAAATGTATATACCTGCGCAGTTGCCTAATAATTTGGACGCGGCGGAGCTTGCGAAAAAGTTTGAAGGCATTTCCGGCAGTGACATTTCAAACGCGATGTTGAACGCGGCATTTAAGGCGGCGCGCTTGCATAAAAATGAACTCGACAAAAATTTTGTCTTTGAATCGGTCGAAAACATTTTGGCAAGCAAAGCGGCTAATGAAAATAATAATGCGAAAGTTTCTGTCGAAAAGCGGAAAGTTTCGGAGGAGTATGTTAAAAAACAAGTAGCAGAAGGAAAGGGGACTGTGATTTAAATGCCTGCACCGTGGATAATTGCATTAGGTTTAGGGGCGTTGTTTGTAGTAGCCAACTGGGACAAACTCGTTAATTGGCTGAAAGATTTTACAAGAAAGGTTGCCAATGCCTTACGTAATCTTGGACACGCCGCGAAGATTTTTGCTCAAAAGGTTGGAAATAAAATTTTTCAAGTTCTTCACCGCGTTTTCTACAAAGAAGACAATCAATGGTATCAAGAAACGACGCGCACGCGAGTTGATGAAAGTGAAGTACCGGAGTGGGCAAAAGCCGGTGTCGCTCAATCTGAAACAGACGTTACAGACCGATATCAGCGCGAATTGCAGTTGACTTTATGAGGTGATTCATATGGGTATAAATCTTTCTACGCCGCAATTAATAATGAGTAGCTTACAAACTTTAATTGAAACGGCATTTGATACGCTGAAAGAAATTTTCCGTCCGAATATGTCGCTTGACGAAGTTGCCGAAAAATATTCGCCGATTATCGACGACATTATTAAAAAGTATGAAAAAGAAGGCGTCAAGTTCAGCGCCGGCAAATTCAAAATCGGCTGTGTTGACGAAAAGAATTTTAACTTGGGCTTTGAACTTTACTTTCAAGACGACAAAAAAGATTGGAGCAAAGTTGCAAAGACCAGTAACCCGATGGACGCTAAAGAGTGGCTTTCGCCGGAAGGTTGGCAGGAACTTCAAAACGTGAAAGAAAAAGCTTATGACGTTGAGGCGCCGAAATAAATTAAAGGTGGAGTTTTAATGGAAACCAAAAGAGAAAAAAGAAAAATTTCAATGGACGAATTGAGACAATATCTTTCGCCGGAAGAAATTCGCGAACTCGATTCAAGCGGCAATGCCGATGACTACGGTTACAACGTCAGCATAGACAGCGGTACCATTAGCGGTGAACGCGGTGATTATTTTGCTGAAGGAAACATTGTAATTTTGAACAGAACAGGCATTCACGCGCGTCCCGCGTCGGTCTTCGTGCAGACTGCAAGCAAGTTCAAATCCAAAGTTCAAATCAAGGCAAAAGGCAAAACCGTTGACGCGAAAAGCATTCTCATGATCATGAGCATGGGCTTGACCAAAGGCACGGAAATCACCCTTTCG
>JAFTEG010000215.1 GCA_017453765.1 Selenomonadaceae bacterium | reverse complement strand
GCAAACAGATCACATTGACATTTACTACCAGCACCGGCAGGACAAAAATACTCCGGTTGAAGAAGTTGCCGGCGTCATGCAACAGCTTATTGATGAGGGAAAAATTTTGCACTGGGGACTTTCGGAAGTTGACGAAGATACCATACGCCGTGCACACAAAGTCTGTCCCGTCACCGCGATTCAAAACAGATTTTCAATGATGGCGCGTTGGTACGAAAAACTTTTCCCCGTGCTTGAGGAATTGAATATCGGCTACGTTGCCTTTTCACCGACGGCAAACGGACTTTTGAGCGGCGCTTACAACAAGGATTCAAAGTTCGCTGAAAAAGTTGACTACCGCAGTACAATGCCGCAATTCACAGCCGACGCTATGGACAAAAATAAAAATCTTTTCGCACTGCTTGAAGAGACTGCGCAGAATAAAAATGCTACGAAGGCGCAAATTGCAATGGCGTGGATGATATGCAAGAAAAATTATATCGTGCCGATTCCGGGTACACGCAAGCTTTCACGGCTTAAAGAAAATGCAGGCGCGGCGGACGTAGAATTAACTGCGGCGGAAGTTCAAGCCCTTGACACTGCGCTGGACAATATGGAGATGTCTGCAGTTTACGGCGGCGCACCGATTAAATAGTTTTTGCCGATTAAATAAATTTTGCGATTAAATAAATCTTGCGATTAAATAAATTTTGCCGCAGTTACGGCGTTATGAAGGGGTAATGATTTTGCAGGAACTTTTAAAAAAAATGCACGCGTGGATGACTGCGTACATGAAGAGTTTTTATACCGACGATGAAGAAGTTCAAAACGGCATTTTGATTAAGGAAAAACATACCGGCTACGTCACGGCAAATTGTATCGAACTTGCGAAGTATTTAAAACTTTCGCCGCACGATACCGAGCTTGCGGAGGTTATCGGTTTGTTTCACGACGTCGGCAGATTTTATCAGTATCAGAAGTACAAAACTTTCAACGACGCGCAGTCAGAGGATCATGCCGAGCTTGCCTTGCAGGTTATTGACGGCTTGGAATTTTTCAACGAACTTAGTAAAGACGAATTGGAAATTGTGAGATTCGCGATTCAAAACCACAATAAAAAGTTAATCGCGCCGACAGATGATGAGCGTAAACTGCTTTTTGCAAAGTTGATTCGTGACGCCGATAAGCTTGACATTTACCGCGTGTTGGAGCCGTACTTCGCGCAGGAAAATGCCGACAAGATGCCCAACTTTATTACGGGGCGTTCGCCGGAAATCAGCCCCGACTTTGTAGAAAATTTTGTGCAGGGCGAACAGGCGGACTACAGAAAAATTCGTACCAACGGCGACAGAAAAATTGTTCGCCTTATGTGGGTTTACAACGTTAATTTCAAGTGGACGATGAAAAAAATTGTGGAGCGCGGCTACATTGACAAGATTGTAGAAAATTTGCCGATGGACGAAAAAGTTGCTCAAGGTGTTCGCCGCCTTAAAAATTACGTCGACAATTTTATTAAAGAATAGGGGCTTTTTATAAATTCCAACGTGAAAAAATTTTTTTATTGAACTTACTTTTTCTTTGGCGCAGAAATTATCAGCTCAGGTACATTCGCGCCACTTTTTTTATTTTACAAACAATACCTAATTTTTCATTCTTAATCCTAAATCCTAAATCCTAAATCCTAAATCCTTAATCCCTACGGTAGCGCGGGGCGTTCACGTGCAACGGCGGAATTGTGAATCAGCTCTTCAATGCGTTGGTCAAGCGCAAGCTCCTGCTTATGCAAACTTTCAGCCGTATCAAACGCCGCAGAATTATTCTCCAAAAGTCCGCCGGAATAAAATTGCCACGCTTGAATTGTCACGGCGGTTGACTCTTTGCGCAGATTTGCCAAGTACTCAGCCGCCTTAGGCACGGGAATTTTATTAAGTTCGTCCTGCCTTTGACTCAACGTCGGAATTATAGTCTGCGTAATGTAGTCGGCAATTTCTTTTCTGCGCTCTTCACTTATAATTCCGGTTGACGTCCTTTGAAGTGAAATAAACGTCGCCTGTTCGTCAATAAATTCATAGTTGTACTGCTCGACAATATCATTGGTCGCGTCAATGTAGCTTTCAACCTGACTTTTCAGCGCCGGTGACACTGCGTCCAAATATTCGCGGTAGTTTTCGACGCTGACAACTTTCCATTCATTTTCACCAAGCTTGAAATTTATGCCCGGCAGTTTGAAAACGTTGTCGCCAATCTCCAATGTCGTGCCGCCGATACTTATTCCGCCGCCAAAATTTTGCAACGTGACTTTCAACGTGAACGGCGTCTGCGTGTAGTCTTCAATGACATTAACGTCCGCCGTCGCCGTGTCGCCTAAATTTTCCACGTTATCAACGCCGACAATCGAAGTATGGCGAATCATACTGCGTTCAAGCAAAAGGTCAAAGTCAATGCCCAGCTGCCTGCCCTTAAGCATTTCTTCCGGCAAAGTCCATTTACCGGTATCAAGTCGCGTGTTTATGACTTTCACCGCGCCTTGACACATCTGCGCGCGAATCAGCACGTAAAAATTTTCAAAAAGGGATCTGTCACGCTCGGAAAGTTGCTCGTCGTACTTGAACATGTCAACGGTTAAATCGTCGTAGCCTTTCAGCGTAACAGCGCCGAAGTCAACGTGATTTTTAAAAGCCGTCGTGTCGTCCGAATGCAACGCGGTAAATGCTTCATTCATGGCGTAGTTAGGCGTTTTCGTGTAGCTTGTCACGTACCAAATGACGCCGCTTATTATCATAAGCACAAGTACCAGTAAAATTGCCCGTTCGGTACGCCGCCTTTGTCTGCGCCGTTCCAATCGTCTTTTCCAAGTTATATCGTCCATAATTCTCCGTGTAGTTCATAATCTTTTTGAAAAATTATATCAGTGCAAAAAAATTTTGTCTATGAAAAATTAAATGTCGATAACGGCGTTGTAAACTTCGCGGCGGCTAAGATTAAATTTTTTCGCCACTTCACGAATGGCAGATTTTTTGTCAACACCCTGCGCGATAAATTTTTTGTAGGCGTCAATGAAATTTTCGGCGGCAGGTTGAACTAAATTTTCAGTGTCACTCTGTACAGCGTCGAAATTTTTTTTGCCGTCAACTATTATGACGTATTCGCCGACAGGTTCATTTAAATTTTCGGCAAGGTCGGCAAGGTTGCCGCGCAGAAATTCTTCATGGATTTTAGTAAGTTCGCGTGCAAGTACGGCGTCGCGGTTTCCGAACGCGTCAAGCATTTCGGTTAAAGTTTTTTTCAATCGGTGCGGCGATTCGTAGAAAATCAGCGTGTCGGTACGCGCTGAAAGTTCTGTTAAAACGTCACGGCGATTTTTGGAAGTCTTAGGTAAAAATCCCGCGAAAGTAAATTTCGCAGTGTCAAGCGCCGAGCAGATTAACGCGCTTAGTGCGGCATTGGCGCCGGGTATCGGACAGACCGTAATGCCGGATTCGACTGCAAGCCGTACCAAGTCAACGCCGGGATCTGAAATTGCCGGTAAGCCCGCGTCACTTACGCAAGCCACGTTTTTTCCAGCGCGAAGTAAATTTAAAATCTTTTCGCCCTGCTGTAGCTTTGAAAATTCGTCATAGCGTACAAGCGGCGTATGTATGTCGAAGTGTGTCAAAAGTTTTCGCGTATGCCTTGTATCTTCCGCCGCAATTACGTCGACTTCGTTTAAAATTTTCACTGCGCGGAAAGTCATATCGTCAAGGTTGCCTATCGGCGTCGCGCATAAATATAAAATGCCTGTTTCCATTAGTCAGCAGTTTCGTCACTTTCTATATTTTTTTCATAACATTAAAATGAAAAGGCGCACAAGGACGTGCGCCCGTCCGCGCAAATCGCCGGACGCGATTTCAGCGGACATGTTTCTTTTGTTACTTTTCTTTGCGCCAAAGAAAAGTAAATCCTAAGCCTACGCCGCATAAATTTCTATCTCCTTGTCAATGATAAGCATAGATTCTTCGGAAATAGGTCCATGAATCACGTCAACTTTCAAATTCCAAGCGTCCTCCAAACGGTTCATCAATGAGGCAATTCTAAAGAGCGAAACCGACTCTGTGGTAAATTCTACAAGTAAATCAACGTCGCTGTCTTCGCGAAAATTTCCGCTTGCACGTGAGCCGAACAAAGTAACCTTCGTCAATTTGTATTCTTCCGCAATACTTTCAATTGTCTTTTTAATGTCGTCAATGGTAAGCATAAATCAAACCTCCAAGCCGTAAATTTTTTTCACGTCGGCAGTATAAGAGCCGTCGTCTTCGTGAATGACAAGCGGCGGCAAAATTTTTAAACTGCCGGCATTTCCGCCTACAATCGAATCAATCATCACTAAGTTTGCGTCACGATTTCTTTTGGGGTAAATCATCTGCAGGCGTTTGGGTTCAAATTGGTGCCGGTGCAAGGCGTCAATAATTTCACAAAGCCGCGTCGCCGAGTGAATCATACAAAAACTGCCGTGATATTTTAACGCAAACCGCGCAGCTGTCACTACGTCTTCAAGCGTCGCGGTAAATTCGTGTCTTGCACGCGCCACGCCGATTAATTTATTCACTTCTCCTGCTTGCACGGGATAGTACGGCGGATTGGCAATTACAAGGTCAAAACTTTCGGCAGAAAAAAAATCGCGGATATGACGATAATCGCCCTCCGTGACAGAAATTTTTTCAGACAAATTATTTAATT